>DAHWIP010000181.1:0-4881 GCA_027344975.1 Phycisphaerae bacterium | reverse complement strand
CGCAGTTTTTCGAGGGTCAGCGTGGGCGGCAGGGAACCGGGGTTCCAGATTTCCAGCCGGTCCTTGAAGAGCATTACCTGCACGCTGGCGTTGCTGGTGTAGTCGCGATGCACGACGGCGTTGACGATGGCCTCGGCGACAACCTCCTGCGGGATTTCGTATTTCGTGGGCGCCTGGGTGCCGTGCTCGCGGGTGCCGACCCAGAGATCGATTTTGGAGAGCACGAAATCCTTGGCCTGGTCCACGAGGTCGAAGACCGTGCCCTTGTACACCTGATAGGAAGGGATGGGCTTGGCCACTTCATAGCCGTGGAAGTGGGCGCATTTCACCTCGGACGTGATCAGGAAGCGTTGCGGCTGTTTGGCGAACAACAGGATGGCGGCATGGGTCGGCCGCCCCTTGTCGAGCAGGTTGAGGTGGGTCAGCACCTCATGGGGCGGCGTGTCCTCCGGCAACGGGAAATTGCGCCCACGGCGGGCCAGCCCGAGAAAGCGGGTGATCTTGTCCTGGTCCAGGTCGTCGAGCGTGGCGTTCCGGCAGAACGTGGCATCGAAGGGCCCCAAACGGATCAGCTCGCGCTCTTCAAGTATCCGGACCAGGCTCGCATAGACGGCGGCGACAAGTTCTTCGGAGGAATTGAAACGCCGCCGGACAAGCGTGTCCCCGGCGTCGCGGATCAAGGCGCGCATTTTCGGGTGCTTGGCATCATCGTCCGCGCCCTTGACGAAGATCAGGCGGGTCTTGCCCTGCCGGGTAGCCTCGTTCAATTCGAGGTGGGTGGGCGAGAGGCCGTCCTTGTTTTCCCAGCCGTAGTCGTCTCCAAAGAGTCCAAGGTAGAGATCGCAGTTCCGGACTTCATCGAGATAGACGGCATCGGGCCGACGGTCGGAAGCGGGGACATCGCGCTCGAAGAGAAACGTCTCAAAGAAACGCCGCAGCAGCGGGTCGCCGGATAGGTATTCGGCCAGCGCCTTGCGCTCGGCGGCGAATTCCTTCTGGACGCTGCTGATGAAGATCCTCATGCACCAATTCCGAGTTGTTTGAGAATTCTTTCGAGAGCCTGGTCGGTTTCCTTGGCCTCGGCCTCGATGGCCTCCAGTTCCTCGACGATCTCAGCGATGGGCCGGTAGGTTTCGGCATCCGAGGTGTGGATGTAGCGGCTGGGGGAGATGTTGTAGTCGTTTTTCTTCAGTTCGGCGTGGTCGACGATGCGGCTGAGTTTTTCGGCTTCGACCCAGCCGATGAGGGTGTCGGCGATGCGCTGGATGCCGGCTTCGGGGATGAAGTTCTTGGGGTCGCCCTTTTCGAAAACCTGCGATGCATTGACGAGGAAGACTTTGCCCTTGCGCTCATGCGCCTTGGCCTTGTTCAAGAACAGCACGATGCCGGGGGCGGTGGTGTTGTAGAAGAGGTTTTCGGGCAGGTAGAGCACGCTCTCGATGAGGTCGTGGTCGACGAACCACTGGCGGACGGTCTTTTCCTTGTTGGTGCCGGCATTGCCCGATCCGCGCGAGGCGGCGCCGGTGTCGAGGACGACGGCGGCGCGGCCGGTGGCGTTCATGCTGGCGTGGATGTGCTGCACCCAGCCCCAGTCGGCGGAGGATTTGCCTGGGAAGCCGGCCCCGGCGGGGAAGCGGTCGAGTTCGTCGTTGTCGTAGTCAGCCTCGGTGAACCAGTCCTGGTTCCACATGGGATTGGCGACGACGCGGTCGAAGGTGCGGAGTTTGCCTTTGCTGCGGAATTTGGGGTTCTTGAAGGTGTCGCCGATCTCGATCTGGCCTTCCATGTCATGAATGATCATGTTCATGTTGGCCATGGCCCAGGTCTCGGGGGTGAATTCCTGGCCGAACAGTTTCAGCGGGGCAACGGTGCGCTTTTTGCCTTTGGCGGTTTCCTCCATGGCGATCTCGCATTTCACGAGCAGACCGCCGGAGCCGCAGGTGGGGTCGTAGATTTCCATGCCGGGCTCGGGCTGGAGCACGCGGGACATAATGGTGCCGACCTCGGGCGGGGTGTAAAACTCGCCGGCGCTCTGGCCGCCGCCTTCGGCGAACTTGCGGATCAGGTATTCGTAGCTCTTGCCGATGATGTCGGCCTCGACGTCTTCGAGCCCGAGGCGCTTGGTGCTGATGGCCTCGATGAGATTGGAGAGGCGGTCGTCGTCGAGGTCGCGCTGGCCGTGGGTGGTGGCGTTGAAGTCAACGCGGTCGATGATGCCCTGCAGCAGTGGGTTTTCCCGGGCGATGGCGCGCATGTGGTTGGTGACGCCTTCGCCGATCCAATCCGACAGCTTGCGGATCACGGACCAGACCGGCTGCTCGGGATCGTCCGGCACCAGGGGGAGGTAGAAGCGGACGAGTTTGTGGTCGGCTTTGGCGAGCTGGAAGGCCTTCTTGCGCGAGCCGACCTCGGCAGCGATGCGGTTCAGTTCGTCGTCGAAGACGTCGCAGAGGCGCTTGGTGAAAATGAGGGGGAGGATGTAATCCTTGTATTTCGGCGCGTCCTTGGCGCCTCGGATAGAACACGCGGCGTCCCAGATCCAGGATTCGAGGGATTTGTCTTTACCGTTATTGTTTGCCACCAGCGTTTTTCCCTTTGGGTATCTGCAATTTTTTTATTGGCACAGAGTGAGCGTTTGAAACATCTTGTTATCCTACAAACTGGGAGGCAGCTTTGAGCGACTACTGTATGCCAAATGCGGGAATGTACCAAATACGGCAATACTAGGCTGAGTGAGGCCCAGTTTGAACGCAATCTGTTCGGCGGTTTTATCCACGCCGCCAAAATCAGCGTGGACGGTCACAGCGTTCGTTGGAGCGCATCTCTTTTGTGCTATAGTGCATGCGTGCAGTGGTGCATGTCATGGAGGCTATCATGCAGAACGTTAAAACGATTGGGAGCAATGGCCAGATTTCTTTTGGCAAACGGTATGCGGGCCGTCAAGTATGCGTGGAAGAACAAGAGCCCGGGGTATGGTTGGTACGAACCGTGAAGATCATCCCTGACAATGAGCTTTGGCTGAACACGCCCAAGGCGCAAAGCGATCTGCAACGTGCTCTGGCTTGGGCATCGGCGCATCCGGCGGATGATACCGACACCCCGCACGCTCTGGATCAAATGATCCGTGGGTGATCCGGTTCGTCTGGACCTGAATAATCCGGTATTCCAGGAAAACCTGCTTGCCTTGCCCAAGCCAGAACGCCATTCTGCCCTGGAGACCTTGAGAAAGATTTTGCACATGACCTGGGATCAGGTCTACCGGGATAAGGGGTTGCGATGGGAGAAAATTCTGAGTGTGACGCCGCCCAAAGGTATTGCTGCCGTCTACTCGCTACGGATCACGCAATCCCGCAGGGCAACCGCCTACCGGGATGGAGACTACTTGCGGTTTTTAACCGTTGCCCCGGACCACGACGCCACTTACGGTAAGAAATGAGATGAAGCGAGAATGTGGCGCTGGCTTACGGGGAGCTCACCAGGTTCCATAGCGGTCATCATTCTTTTGAGGATTATCGCTTTAGTCGTCAGCAGGCTGGGCGATTTTTCTGGGCTGAACGCTCTGGCCGACCAATGGTGAAACCTTCGACGAAGACCCTTCCGGTTAGTGGCAACCATCCAGACCTTCCTGGCGGTTCTGTTTTTACTTGAAGATATCGCTGGTTCGATAAGATAAGCGAGATAACCCATGCGCATTGCCTACGCCTCCGACCTCCACCTGGAGTTCGATTCATCCCTCACGCTGACCGGCCTTTCCGGTGCCGACGTGCTGGTCCTGGCCGGTGATGTGGACACCATGCCGGAGTATTACGCGGAGTTTTTGCGCAAGTTGCGTCTGGCCTACGCCGGTCCCGTGATTTTTGTGCTGGGGAACCACGAATATTACCATGGCGTATTCCCCGATGACCGGCAGAAGTACCGGGACGCCATCGCCCATGACCGCCAGGCGTTTCTGCTGGAAAACGAGTCGGTGGTGATCGGTGGCACCCGTTTCCTGGGTGCTACCCTCTGGACGGACTTCGCCAGCGGGAAACAGATGCGCAACTGTCGGCACATGATGTCCGACTTCGAGGTGATTCATGATGGGCTTGCACCCTGCCAAGGGCCGACGGTGGCTTTTTCCAAACGATGGCGACATGGCGATGCCCGTTTGCCGTATTCGTGACTGTCACGTTTGGAGTTGGCAACCCTACAAGCTGCTCTGTATGGTCAATATCCAAGGCGAGGCATTGCCTTTCCCACGGCTGATTTGGCTGAATTTCACGATGACGAAGCGCCGCTGATTTCTCCCTGATCCTGGTACCTCGCGACAGATCATCCGAAAAATAGGGCTTTTGCGGCATTCGCGTCACCATCAATTATTGGTCGATTTCTTTTGGTTTTCTGCGTGGTGATGTCTTTCCTTTCGGCGACCGTGGAGCCTTGGAAAAGACGATGGCTGATAGGTTCTCTACTGGCATGGCACTGCTCCGTGTTATCGCGGGGGTATGAAGCAGATTTGGCGTGGCCTCTGGCAGGCCAAAAATCGGGGAAACGGTCAACCTTGACCAGCGCATGCGGAACTTATCTCAAGGTACGGGAGATCCGGAGAAGTTCAGCGTGGTGTACTCCAAACGCTTCACCGAAGTCGTCTTGGCCGAGAGTCACCGTCAATTGCGGAGCTTTGGACATGCTGCACGATGTGATGAACGGTGGCCGGACCCACTGACTCCCAAAATTGCACCGTAATTGCACCACACTCAGGATGGGAATTTAGAGGAATATCAGGGAATGAAATTCCTCATATCTAACTGATATTAAAAGATATAATTCATCACATCATTGATGCTAAACGTGCGTTTTTGGCCTTCTAAGCCGTAGGTCGGGGGTTCGAGTCCCTCCAGG
>DAHWIP010000180.1:0-4884 GCA_027344975.1 Phycisphaerae bacterium | reverse complement strand
CCCCATCAATACAGGCATGATGGCTCACCACGCATCCCGGGCCGAGCTTCACGTTGGCTCCGATCCAGGCATAGGCGCCCACCGTTACATCCGGGGCAAGCTGAGCTCCGGATTCAATAACCGCAGTGGGATGAATGCGATGCGTATCGGCAGGTTCAGACATCATACTTCTCGATTAACCGGATCATTGAACCTCGTCAACAATCATAAATTTAATAATCGCCTCGGCGGCAAGCTGGTCGCCCACGCGGGCGCCGGCCCGCACATGGCCGGTGCGGGCTTTGACCCGGATATTTTCCGCCTCCAAGATGAGCTGGTCGCCCGGCACCACGGGGCGGCGCACCTTGACCTTATCGAGCGACATCAGCAAGGCCACCTTGCCGGTATGTTCCAGTTTATGCGAAAGCAGCAATCCGGAAAGCTGCGCCATGGCTTCGACAATCAGTACGCCCGGCATGACCGGAGCGCCGGGATAATGCCCCAGAAAGAACGGCTCGTTAACCGTGACATTTTTAATACCTACAGCCCGTCGATCTCCGTCCATTTCAATCACGCGGTCAACCAGCAGCATGGGATAGCGATGCGGCAGAATTTTGCTGATGGTTCGGATATCCATGACAACGGCGTTTTTTTTCAGCAGTTCGCTGTTGTGCTGGGAATCCAGCATGGCCCGCATCCGCCGCACCAGAGCGTGGTTGAGCGCATGGCCTGATTTGTAGGCCACAATCCTCCCGCGAATCGGGCAGCCCAGCAGATAAAGATCCCCGATCAGATCCAGCACTTTGTGCCGCACGCACTCGTCGGCAAAGCGGAAGTCGGTTCCGATCGGTCCGTTGGGGCCGACCACCACCACATCACCCGGTTTGAGATGCAGGCCCAGCCCGCGGCTGCGCAGCATCTGGGCTTCCTCTTCCAGTACAAACGTTCTGGCGGGGGCGATCTGCTCTTTGAAATCCGGACCGAGCCGGTAGGAGTAAAGTTGGCGCCCAATCACGGTTCCCGCACCGTAATCCAGATCGAAGATGATCTGAAATTCATCACCGGCAGGCGGGGTGGCGATCAGGGTGCCCGAGCCGTCGGTCACATCGAGCGGTTCGGTAATCCGCAGATAGGGGCGGTCGGCCTCCTGTTCAACGATGCCGGCCTTTTCCAGCGCCTCAACATAGGGCAGGCACGACCCATCGACTCCGGGCAATTCTCCGCCGGAGACGCTGATCTGGATGTTATCGATGCCGAGGCCTGCAATCGCCGACATGCAATGTTCGATGGTCTCAATGGAATCCGGTCCGCTGCGCAGGGTACTGCGCCGGGCCCGCTTGGTAAGGTGTTCCACCAACGCCGGCATACGCACGGGGCGCTGCAGATCGGTGCGGACAAAGACCACCCCATGTCCCACGGGCGCGGGAGAGAATACGGCTTGGCTTTCGCACCCCGTAAAGAGGCCGCGACCCGATACCGTCGTTTCATTCGCGATCGTTTTCTGCGGTTGATTCAAGCTTGGATACCCGTTCCTTAAGGTTTTTCAACTCCTGCAGACTTTCGGTCAGTCGGGAGATGGCCTTGAGCTCGGCAAAAAACTGACGTGCAGGTCGGGCGGGAGCACCGAGCATTCGTGCTCCCGGTGGTGTATCGTCAACCACAGCCGAAAAGCCCGCCACCTGAGTGCCGGTTCCGACATTGATGTGATCCGCCAGTACCGAGCCGCCGCCCATCACCAGATAATCGCCGGCGGTTACCGATCCTGCTATGCCGACATGCGACACCAGAATCGTGTGTTTTCCCAACCGGACATTATGCCCCACCTGCACCAGATTATCCAGTTTGCTGCCCGCTCCGATCACCGTTTGACTGTACTTGCCGCGATCGATGCAGGTATTGGCACCAAGCTCGCAGTCATCTTCAATGAGCACGGAACCGATGTGAGGAATTTTGTGGTGTTTTCCATCCGAAAAGACATACCCAAAACCATCTGCGCCGATTACACAACCGCTGTGCAGTATGACCCGGTCCCCCAGCGTGCTCTGCGCCCGTACGACGCATTGAGCGTAAAGCCGGCAATCGCGTCCGAGGCGAGAGCCGGCCCCGATGAACACCTGCGATTCCAGAATAGTCCCGCTTCCGATGATCGCATTTTCACCGATCACGCAATGCGGGCCGATGCGGGCGGTAGGATCGATCTGAACACCGGCGCCAAGGATCGTCGTGGTATGCACCCCGACGGGGGGGATATCCAGTTGCGGTTCCAGATGCTCCAGCACCTTGATCATCGCCATATCGGCGTTAGCGACACGGATGATGACCTGATCGGCCCGCGGATGGACGTCAATATCCTCACTGCACAGAGCGCCGGCGGCGGGGGATTGGGAAAAATCGCGGGCGAATTTCTTCGCACCGATCAGTGTAAGTTGTCCCGGCCCAACCCGGTCGATCACCTCAATGCCGGTGAAGATGGTCTCCGCCGGTCCGATGCACTCGCCGCGCGTCCACACAGCAACGTCACGTGCTGAAAACTTCATGCAGCCGATCTCCTTGCCTTGCCGCTCGGGTGCCCACCGATGCCCTGCCGTTGCCGTCGGCACGGAGCCTGCACCGCCCGGCCGAAGGTCAGCCGTGCGTTTTGGACCACGCCCGATTCATGGCGGCGGCAATCTTATCTGTGATGTCGATGGATCGTTCGGAGTAAAGCACGATCCGCGTCTGCACCATCTCGCCGTACGCTCGCAGTGAGCTGATGGTTTTCGGAAGCGGATTGTTCATTAACACCAGTCGTATCCCATGCGATTTGGCATACGCCGCGACGGCGTTTGAGATTTCGAGATAAATTTCCTGATTATTATTAAGGAGGCGATTATGCAGGCGGACACGGGAATATCTCTGGTACACCTCATAGGCGATCGCCGCCTGGGCGACTTTTCGCCTGAGGTGATTGAATTCTTCGGTGCCGGGCTTCAGGGCTAAAGTGGAATTCGGATTCAGCGGCTCGCTCATTTTCTTCAAGGCGGCTTGCTTGGCCTTTAAGTTGGTTTCGATCGACTCCTGCAGTTTGTTGAATTGCTGCGCGTCATATACCTGCTCATCAAGGTCTGAAAGCAATGACGAGAGGTTCACCACCGCGATTTTTTCTCCTGACGGGGCCGCCGTCTGGGCTGCGGCAACACTGGTTGGATTATTTTGCAGCCGGCCCAGCAGCAAAATCACCGCTGCCGCCGCCGCTGCGCCGCCAAGAATCGAACGGATGGATCGAATATTCATTTTCATTGGGTTTCTCCTGAAGTTTATCGACATCATCAAATCATCATCTGCCGTCTCAGGGCCTTCCTCACATCGGAATGCCCAGGGCAAAGCTGACATAGGATATATGATCCTGCGGGCCGTGGATAATCGGGTACGCCAGATCGATGCCCAGCGGCAACCGGCCGAAGAACGGAAGAATGATCCGCACACCGATGCCGAAGTCCACGCGTATCTGTCCCAGATGAACATTCGGCTCCACATCGCCGACATCCACAAACGCCACGCCGCGCAGAATTTTCTGATACAGCGGATAGTTAACTTCCGCTGTCGTTACATACATGAAGTTGCCGCCGATGCCGTCCAATTGCGGCCCGGCTCGCGGCGTCACGCCCTGATAGGTGAAGCCGCGCAGTGACCCGATACCGCCGGCGTAAAATCTTTCAAAGAAAACCGACTGTCCCAGTGGAATGAACCCCACATCACCGCGGAGCATCAGGATGGTTCGTCGGCCGAAGAGATCGCGGTAGAGGGTATGGTAATAGGTACCGAAGAGATCAATCTTGGAGAAGGTGTAATTACCTCCCATGGCGCCGTACTGTTCCCAGGTGGCACCCAGCTTATAGCCGCGGTAGGGGAGTATTCCTCCGACCGTCCGGTCGTATTCGATGCCCGGGGTGATGCTGCTGAGGTAATGATTTCCCGCCTGGGCCTGAATTTCGGGTGCGGAGTCGGACTGAATATTGTTGGGATTGACATTCTCCCAGCGGAACGCCAATGTCAGGCTCAGATGTCGGGTGATGCGCCGCCCAAGTGTGACCCGGTCGCCCAGCCGGTTCAGATTGTATGTATTATATATTTCAGTGAAAAAGTAGCCCGTGTTGCGGAAGCTGTAGGGGCTGTCCCACAGATACGGTTCGGCAAAGGTGGCCTTGTACAACTGATACACGGTGCCCGGCTCGGCAGATATTGAAAAATACTGCCCATTTCCCTTGAACGCCTGGCCGCGCAGCAGTTCGCCGAGGGAATGCGGAAAGTTGGTGATGTCAAAATTCTGCTGTGTCACACTGATCTGACCAAGCAGTCCCGCATCGGTGGATACCCCCACGCCGATGGCAAATCGGCCGGTGTTCGTGGGCGTCAGGCTGACCAGCGCGTTACGCACACCGGGTTTGCTGCCGATGGGGGTGATGTGTGAATGGGCAAAAAGTCCCAGTGCATCCAGATGCTGGTTGGATCGCCGTACCGCTGTGGTGTCGTAAAGTTGTCCGGGGAAAAGGCGTATCTGACGCCGCGCGACATGGTCCTGTACCTGCGTATTACCGCGGACGATCACACGACCGACCCGGTACGTTTTGCCCTCCACCACGTGGAAGTCGATATTTACTATTCCCGGTTTAACGGTGTATGCGAAACTGGGCGTCACCTGGCTGTAGATATATCCCGCCCGGCCGAATTTATCCGCAATTCTTCGCTGCGCCGCCTTGATTAAATCACGGTCGTAATACATGCCCGGCTTGAAGCGCACCAGTTTCATGAGTTGTGCTTTGGGGAATACCGTATCCCCCTTGAATAAAATTCGTCCAATCCGATACCGCACCCCCGGGTGAATGATAAAATCCACCGTCACCCGGTGATAATCAGGATTGAAGA
>DAHWIP010000017.1:0-14303 GCA_027344975.1 Phycisphaerae bacterium | reverse complement strand
TAATCTGCATCTTTGGGGAAAGCGTCAGGGTGTTATTAGAAGCTTGTTTCTTGAGGGAAAGATAATCCTGTCTGGCCTGCTCGGCAGCAATTTCTGCATGGATTTTCAGCGCATTGAGGTCCGTCAGTGTCGTGGCCAGCACGGTGCGGCGTTCGATGAGGCCGGGAATGTCATTGGCAATACGGTACGTTTCCACACGAGCTTCAAGATCGGCCACCTGCTGTTCAAGTTTTTGTTCGTCCTGATTCACCGCGCTGGAATCGCCTTGCAGTCGCTGCACTTCATTATCATGAACCTGCTGAATGTAGAGGTTGGCGATGGCATTGACCAGAGTTCTCGCTTCCGCGGGATTGTGCCACAAAAAGGACATGTTGAAGTTATAGGAATGCGGAATCGGCGAAAGTTCAAGTTGCTTCTTTAGTTCACCTGTCGGATCCGATTTATTTGCTGCCAGCCAAGTGCTGTTCTGGAAGGCAGGAAGCGTAACGACCTGCTCCAAGAATTGAGGGCTGCGAATAAAGTTGATTTCACTGTTCATGAGCAGATCGACACCCGAGGACGACGTACCGACCAGTTGGCGTTGACCGGATGTCAGGGGATTGTTTGGGTGGGGGACAACCTGAAACTGCACGGTTGCCCTGAAAAGGGGATCATACTTCCGAAAGGCAAGAAATAAGCCGACCGCAATAAGGATGCCGATCAACGTGCCGATCATGATGAGCCACTTATGCTTACGCAATACCTGCTCAAGCTTTGGGCCCGGAGACGGCGGGGCATCGGCCATTTGATCCGCAGCTAAGGTCATCGCATTCGACTGAGTCATATTTACCCCCAGAGTACCGGCAAATCGCCCAAACCAAACATATCGGCGAATTCACAGCGTAATATAAGCTGAGTTAAACCTTTATGACAAGTTCAACCCGATCTACCAACATTTTCTATCACCCGCCCAAGTGTGCCAAGAACGCGGAAATCTGCCCCGCAACCGGCGATTTTGCTTCCTGAGCCAGAGCTAAACCCTGTTTTAAAATCGCTCGGGCATGGGTGATTCGCCTGTCTGCCGCAAGCACTTTACCGTAGTGAAGATACATGACAGGTGTCGCCCCCTGAAGTGAGATGCACTGGCCGAAGGCTGCGATCGCCCCGGACATATCCCCGGTTTTATATCTCAACCAGCCGAGAGTATCGAGAACACTCGGTTCGCGACAGAAAGCGGAGGCTCCGACCTCATTGGCCAATATGGAATTCGCCTTTTCCACCAATTTAACCGCTTCAAACGGTTTCTTAAGCTTGACGCCCAGGGTATAGGCATAATTGTTCAATACCTGTGTGTCATCAGGCGCCAATTTGAGGGCCTTTGCGTAAAGATTCACCGACTGCCGATAGTGCCCATTCTGATAGAGGGCTACGGCCGCAGCCGTATAGGCCTGAACTTTTAATACCGGTTCTTTGAGGCTCTTTACGGCTTCATCAGCGTAACTCAGGGCATCAGAGTAATGGGCGTGGCTCAGGTCCAGCTCCGCTTGTGCCAGATCAATGATGGGAGCGATTTTGGGATGGGTCTTCAATAAGGCGGCTAGAGCTGAATTCACGACACCCGTGTGGTGGCTGACCGACATCGCCTGATCAAACGTTCCCACGGTCTGCAGGAATTCGACGGGCATTTGATCGGTCAATTTGAGAACTTTCTCAAAAGTCTCAGCTGCAGCATCGCCCTGTCCCAAAGCACTCTGAGCAAGTGCACGTGCGATGTAAAGTCCAGGCACATTCGGATTAAGGGCAATGGCGCGCGATGCCACCGAATCCGCCGTTTTGAAATGTTTGTAATCAACCAAGACCTGCAGATAAGCAACCGTTGCCTGGAGGTTCCGATCAGCGGCGACATACGCGGTATGCGCGGATTGGATCGCCCCATCCGGGTTCCCCGTCAAACCATAAAGCCTTGACTGCCATAAGAGCCAATCCGGATTTTTTGGATCCAGCTTGAGGGCCTGCGTGACTGCATCCTGAAGAAGGCGGACCGGATCAATTCGTCGCAACATCGCCGCAAACGCCGATTGATCATTCGGCCCTACCGTTTTCAGGTCATTGGCAAGCTGATAAAGAAGGTTCAGCAGGGCCGTTCTCGCAGCAACGTCACCGGGCGCCATCGCTACAATTTTGCGATATTCCAAAACCGCTTCATCAAAGTGATGACTGGAGACATATGCCGACGCCAAAGCTGCCCGAGCCTGGAGATTATTTGGATTTTCAGAGATGACTCCGAGTAAGTCACTCACGGCGGTTGTGTAGTCAGGTTTGGAACCCGACATTTTAAGCAGGGCCTGATCTATGAGAGCATGTGGGTCACGGGGATTAAGCGCCAACGCGGCATTGATGGCCTTCAACGATGCGTTAAGACGATTTTCCTTCAGATAAGCGTAACCCTTGAGAACCAGAGCCTGCTCGTCATGCGGGTTGGCCTTGAGCAGCTGGCGATTCAACATGGATAGGGCGGTTTTTGCGTGCCCCAATCGCACCTGTATCTGAGCAACCCGCAGGATGATCGAACGGTCATCCGGATATTTCTTGAGGATTTCGTTGTACAAATGCATCGATTTTTTCAAGTGGCCTAGGGCGTAATACAAATCGGCAAGGCGCTGATGCACAGCGAGAGCTTCGGCAGGTTCCGCTTTTGCGGCGGACTCGTACATCTGGATGGCGCTCTGGTATACACCCTGCGATTGGTAGTACCCCGCCAGCAGCATACGTCCTGCAAAAGCCACCTTGCGATTCTGCGCTTCCGCCAGATTGCTGTAAACCGCCTCCGCCCGACTGAATTCATGATTGTCTATATATAGCCTGCCAAGCACTGAGGCGAGGCGGAGATTGTCCGGGTGCGTGCTCAGGGCCTTACGAAGAAGATCGATGGATGATGTCATCCGGTGCACGCGCACGTACAACAAAGCAAGGCGGATAATGTTACCAAGATTATCCGGCTGCGCCTTGAGAATAGCTTCTCGCCGCTGTATTTCGGGTTGCGGATTACCAATGATATCCTGTATCTGATGGTTCCATCGAACCAACTGAATGTTCGTCGGATCATAGGCAAGCCCCTGATCTACCAACGTCTGAGCCTCTTTCAGATGCGGAACCGAAGGCGTGTTGAGGTAGTACTGTACGATCGATGTAAGTGCGTCAATCTCATTGGGTTTCTTCTGCAGGGCAGCCTGTAACTGAGCAATCCCCTGTCGCACATTGCCGGTTTGAAGCAGGAGCTTACCATACCCCGCTTGAAGCGTTGCACTATCTGGATTTTTAAGCATCAGTCGGCGAATGATCTTCAAGGCTGCTGAAAAATTCCCCTGGGCTTCAAGCAGATCCGCCCGGAAAAGTCTACCATTGGCGCCGTCCGCATTTTCCTTTGCCGCCCGCGAAACCAGTTGTGCAGCGCGTTTGAAATTTTTCTGGCTCACCGCAATTTGAAATTCCATCGCGGTTATTTGGGAATTTTTCGGCGATATCTTACGGGCTGCCGAAAGCTCCGATAGCGCCTTGACGTCATTTTTTATTGCCATGTAGTAACGTGCCAGCAACATGAATCGTTTCAGAGGATTTTTCAGTTGCTCAATCGCCGCCAGTTCTGCCTGCACATCCGTTTTACCGACAAATTGAATTTCAATCGGAGTAACCAATGATGGCACAATCACCCGGGGCATGGGTGAATGGCTGTTCTGCAATTCATGGTTAAGCAGAAGGAACTGCAGATTGTCGGGCTGACTTTTCAAAACGGTAGCAACCATTCTGATTGCCTCTGACCGATCTTTCATACCGGCGGCGGCTCCGTAGGCCAGCCGGACAATCTGGGGATCATTCGGATCATGTTTCAGCCAGGGGGCCATCACCCGCTGAGCCTCGACGTAGTTGCCGCGCATCAATTCGAAACGAGCCTTGAGCAGGGCCATCGGCCGATTATCGTCAGTATTCATTTTTGAAAAAATACCCGCAAGGCGATGATTATCTCCGAGTTCTCCCAAGGCGGTGACCTCGATGAATCTCGCAGTCGGGTTTCCCGGGTCGGCTATCAGCACAGCTCTGGCACGAGCCAGTGCCAGGCGCGGATTCTGCTGCACCAGCAGAGCCGCCTGTTTCAATTCAATGGCCGGTGATTCACCAAATCGATCGGCAATCTCGTTGACGACATGCAGCGCTGAGCCCGATTGTCCAAGTAAACCATAAATCTGCGCCTCAATTTGCTTATCCTGAACCCACAGCAATTTATCCGCCGGGTTATTCGGTGAAAGATTATCTGCACCCTTATGCAGCCAGCGCAAAGCGGAGTTGTAACGTCCTTCCACAAAACGCACTTCTCCCTGACGGACGTATACCCACGGAAGATTGGGATGCGCCTGACGGATCGGACGGAAGATGGAGAGCGCAAGATGAACATATTTATTTCTTTCCGCTGAACCGGGGGGCAGGCTGGAAGCCATGGCAATATAAGAATCAAAAAGTGCACGATGAATATTTGATTGCACCTGTTTATTGATCAGCGGAATAATGCCCTCGCCGGGTTTCGGGTGTTTAAGCCCGGCAAGAAAATACTTTATGGCAGCAGGCGTGTCGCCAAACTGCAGCATATATTTTCCTGCAATGTAATAATTTTGGCCGTCAGAGGGGTCGGAGGCAATGAGCACCTTCAGTTGACGCCGAATCGCATTGACATCGGCGTGGCGAACCTGAAGCAAGCCAAGATCGGCGAGAGCCACCAGCGGGCTCTTTGGATTTATTTTTCGGGCGGCGAGCAGGTATGCGCCCGCCGTGGATCGCAGAGACTTAACAGAATAGGAGAGCTTCCACAGGGTCAACCAAGGTTTGAGCTTATTTGGATATTTGGCCAAATACCCGTGGAGAGCAGCGATTCCCTTCTGACGCAAAGCCGCCGCCTGCTTGGATGAAATGATGTGCTCGCTGCGCTCCTGAGCGGCCTCGAGGAAATAGAGTTGCGCCAGCGATTCCCAGCACTTTTCATTTTTGGGATCGATTTTGGCGGCTTTAAGCAGGTATTTTTCCGCTCTCAGATAACGGTGATTGGTCAGGACAATGACCTGCGATTTAGATGCTATTTCAGCGAGTCCACGAAGCCGGAGCGCTTTGGCATCATGGGGATCAACAGCGAGAACGGCATCAGCGGCCGTAAGTACGGCGGACCAGTTTGCGGGCTGGTGCGTCACCTTGGCGACAGCATCGTCCCAATTGAGCATCAGTTTCAGGGCCTTGAGATTTTTGGGATCTTTTTCAATTGCCGCGTGCCAGTAATCTCTCGCCTTGCCAAACCGGGATGGATCAACCGAAGTCGAGTCGTAGTAAAGATTGCCAATTTTGATGTAAAGGGCGGTAAGCTTGGGTGAACCGGTATGTGCAAGTACCACAGCCGCTCGCTGATAGAGATTGATGGCGGTGGTAATGTGCCCAGCCTTCAAGTTGGCGGCAGCCTGGGCCTCAAGTCGCACAGGATTATTTTCAATTTTATTGACGTAGACCCAGACTCCGGCAATGATTGCAATGACAACCAGCAGGAAAGATACGAGGAGGATCAGAAATTTAGTATTGACTCTTCGGGCCATGAAAATTTTATCCTATTTATGCGATTGACCATTTTGCTTGTCGGCCTTGTGCGGAAGCACGGCCGGAGCGTTGAGCTTTTTCCAATTCGGCAGACAGTTTTCAATCGCAGGCAGCGCTGCACGGAAAAAACGTTCTATCTGCCTGCGGGCGAATTTCCGTGACGTCGCACCGAGCACATCAATTTCAATCTTGGCGTCATAGCCATATTTGCTGTGCTTTTGCCAGAACAACTCACTGACCTGTGCGGGATTGGGAACATATTTTCCGTCCACTTGAAATACATAGGCGGTATTCAGATAAAGACCGGAGCCGCCAGTCGCCGCGATCGGCAGGCCGGTGGAATCTGTCTGCGGCAGTGCAAATGAAAGAAACCTTACCGTCAAGTTCCCCTTTTTACCGTCCGCATGCGGGATATTATGCAGAGTCAGATAAGAGTCCTTCTGCAATACCAACCCAGCGCCTTCCCAGCAGACGTTCGGCACGTGCGGAGAGGCAAAATTGGTGGGATAGTAATTGACGTTAAGGCGGACGACAGCCCCCGGCAGCGATCTCGACATAGGCCGATACCAGTAGCGGCGAATCAAATAATGCTTGGTACCGAGCACCTGAACCACTTCGGATGACAGTTTCTCGTTAGCCCAGGCTCGTCGCATATGAAACAGGCCGAGTGTTCGAGGCAACGTGTCAAGCGGCTTCTGAAGAGGAGTCCGAGTCTTCAGAAGAACAAGGTGAAAGGCGGACTCGGCCCAAAGCAGGGCACCATAGCCGACAAAAAATATGACAGCTGCGGTGATAAGTGGAAGGTATTTCCTATTAATGGCTGTCATGAAGTGACTCCCGGCGTCGATCCGGATGCCGCTCCGTCAGGAGGCGGTACTTCCGATACAAAAAGATTGTTTCCGACAATATCAATTAATTTCGCGATGCCGAGTTGCATGAGGCCGGCAGGAATAAGCATGAGCAGGCCCAAACTCGCGTGGGTACTTCCGCGTGCCCACTCCGGCCCAAGGGTAACAAACATGACACCTGATAGCGCGACCCGCAGCGAATTGGAAACGATGGCTACGGGGAGTGCGCAGACGGCAAGAGTAATTTTTTGCCACATGGGGCGATTGGTGATGTATCCCAGTAAAATCGCCAGGGCGAAAAATGTGGTCAGAAGCCGAATCCCGCTGCATGCCTGCGCAACATTAATTGACTGCCAATGGGTACCGACCTCCATGTTGATTTGGGTGGCAGTGCGAACGGCGTGAATACCAAAAAGATTCAATATGGACACACCAATGGCCGCGGAAAGGACCTGCAATGGGCCGGTTAATTTGACATACAGGGTGCCGGGCGGGGGAATCATGAATATCATGTAAATGGCCGGTAGCCAGAGTATGCGCATGTGCTCCCATCCAAGCGTCCAAAGGAGCAGACCGAGAATGACGGCGATCATGGACAATTCAGAGAACTGCAATTGCCCATAGATGGAAAAAATCACCTGGCCAAAAACCGACAGACACAGAATCGCAAGACCTGTGATACTGGGCTTGATTGGCAGACGGATCAGATCTTTCCAGCGAACATAGACAAAAATCAATGCAATGGGGGGAATGAGAAATCCGTCACTGAAATTCGGATTTTTCGACCAGACGGAGATGAGTTCAGTGATCTGAATGCGGAAGAGCAGGTAGTAGCCCAACGCGACTACCGCAGCGCCAATTAGAAAGGCATTGGAAATCCGAAAGCCAGACTCCTGCCGACTGCGGATCGCCGCGACATAGTCAAATCGCCGGACGGCTGAATTAGGCACGGGATTCGATTCTGGTATCCCATGAACCTCACTCGACATTGAAAACTCCATCAACCCGCGTTCTGGTCCCAACCCGAACCTATTATCTCATAACGGCCCGTCAAATCCACACAAATATTCACACCCTTCCCACCCCAGAAAGGTCAAGCAAACGGGTTATCGGCACTGCGCGCACAGAGTTATTGAGCAAACGACACGGTATGTCTCTCACTCTGCATGCCCCACCAAAGGCCCCAAGGTGAAGCAGGCCGGACCGCACTCCGTTCATTCAATGTTGCCGGTGCGAGGCAATACTTTCCACTATTACACCCAAATGCATCACTCATCTGCGGTTCAGCCGCCTATAACCGGGCTACACAGTGGATTCGCCCACTTATCCGCCCGACTGAACAATCGTCGGCTGGATGTAGTAATTTCGGTCGTAGGTAAAGCCAAAGCCATAAGCCGCGGAGAATCCATTGCGAATGACAGCGATCGGTTCGGCGAAGAAGTCGGTTCCTACGTTAAGGATATCGTTGTTCTTGAGGAAAATGTCCGGTGCCGTTCCATCGAAAATCGCCTGCAGATTCACTTGAATGATCATTTCCTGATTATGTCCTATGCGGCGAATAAGTTCGCAGCGGCGAGGAATGGCGATAGGGCCAAGATTTCCTGCGGCAGCGACGGCCTGTTTGATCGTGATTCGACCGCCGGAAATGGTGTACGCACCCGGCCGTGTTACATTCCCCATCATGTAATAAAATTCCGGCTTGACATCCGGCACGTTAATAACGTCGCCGGAATGTATCACGATGTTATAACGAGGATCACCTTCACGAAGTTTTTTGATGTTGATCCGAATGACCTTGACGCGGGGCATCCAGGGTTTGGCCTTTTGCATTTTCATCGCCGCCGCAAAATCGTAGACCGATGTCGATGCGGACGTCTTCGGTTGGGTGCTTGGCTCACCGGTTTGCATCTTGGAACCATTCAGGGCCACCCAATGTCCATTGAAATAAACATATCGTGGCTGCGTGGATGGGGAACTTTGACCGTTCCCACTGATTGCCTCATTGAGCAATTCCTGTTCTTTCTCGGCCCGGGATTTAGCGCTGACGTGCTTCGGTGGATGAGCCAATTGATTGGCGATGGCACTGAGCATGCCCGATGAAAGTCCCGAAGGAGCCGGATTGGCAGCTGAGGGTTTCACGACCGTCGAGCTCGCGACGACAGGCGTTTTAGCTGTCGACTTAGGTTCCTCGCGTATGACATAGAGCCATTTTAACTGCGGCGACATGGACATATCGCCGGCCAGGGCGAGGGCATCAAGCAGACGGAAGTCGGGAGTTGTAATGTTATAGGTGCCGGCGTGCACAACGGATCCAATCAGTGAGAAAACTCTGCGCCGCGCCTCAGTGAGTTCAACATTCACCTGCGGACCGGGTTGGTGTGGCCCCGGAGGAGCCATCTCACCGGTGTTGATCAGGGTATCAATGATGCGGTGACGCAATTGCCGAGTAGTCAGGCCGGCGGCATGAACAGTCCCTACGAAATCCAGTGTGATATCGCCCTGCGAATTCACCTGTCGCGTCTGCACCGATTCCTGTCCAGGCACTACAAGCTGGAAGACCGAGACGGTGACCACATCGCCCGCACCGAGGCGATAAGGCTTGTGGATGACTTGAAGATCTGCCGGGCTCGGGGGAACGGAGTCCTTCCATGGCTCACGCGGCGGATCATTAACAGCCAGAGAGTCCAGAATCGGCCACGTAACGGGCGTCACGCGCCCAAATGGATTGGTTTTATCAAAGCGTCCCACTTCGGCGGGATTGAAAAATGAATTTCGGATGTTGAGATAGTCGAGCGGACTCTCTCCGTGTGAGCATCCCAACAGCGATACGCATGCGGCAGACAGAGCCGCCACCCCGAGGCATCTGGACCAGCGCTGGGAACGACCGCTTTTCACCTGTCGGCCTTCACACGACACATCGTCGGCACGCGGGGGTCTAGCAGTTTCAGCCATGCAGTTCACTCCTGAATGATTAAATCCCATTTTCCTGGCCCGTTCTATCGAGCTCCGGTATCTTAACCGGAGTATCCGAAGGTTGTATGACTTCGCTCGGATACCTGCCATCTATATCCATCAGCCCACTTGCTCCAACTACCGGGTGATGTCTTACGGCCCGGAAACCTGAATATTCAACAACAAAGGCCGCAAAGTCAAGCATCGCACCGCTACACCACCCATCCGGCGTTTTTATCGGCCAATTTCAGGGGTACAGTTAAATGGAATGTGAGCAATTGGGTGTATTGATGCCGTCTTCCGATCACGATGGCCCCCTGCCGAATGGTCTGGAAGTTGCAAGGGTTTGATTCCCGATCCCTGAAGTTACTACCTGTGGTGGCCGTTACACTCTTCCTATTGGGGTTGTTGGCCTGCCTAGCCTTCCTCTACCCCCCCTGCTCCAATTTTTCGCCACTCAATTCCGTAAAGAGCGTGCATAAGCTTTAATTCCATTTCTCTCTCCATCACCATGATTTGCTAACCCTCAAGCCCACCGGTATCCTTTCAATTCATCTTGGAGTTGCGCATGACGAAGTGGCGCCGCGCTAACCGAACGGACGCATGGGTCAAGCCTGAATATCGAACACTTTGCTCCATTATTCTCCTGAGCACCATGGCTACAGCAGCATATGGGGTTACTGTCGATCTGATTACCGCTCAAATATCGCCAGCCTATTTTAACCTTGACCATCCATCGTTGAGCATGCCGAAAATATTCCATAGCTCAAATGCCGCCGTGCTGGGCATCTCCTGGGGATTAGTAGCCTCCGTTCCCATAGGTGTCGGCCTCGGAATCTGGCTTGCCTTGAGTGCCCAGTATGGTTCCTGGCCGAGGATCAGTCGGCGAACGGTTGGAATTTCGATCATCGTTATTCTGTTGGTGATGGGACTCTCGGCGTTGGGAGTGGGAGAATGGTCGTATCGTCAGGCATTGGCGCAAGGGCAATCGGCTGCGGTCGCCGGTGAGATTTGTGCGTTGCGCATTCATCAAGTGTCTTATCTGATGGGGGTTTTGGCGGCGTTATGCCTGTGTGTTGGAATTTTAATACGCCGCAAACAATTATTGAAGGCTGCAGATGTGTCAGGCCGCAAGCATCCGGCACCAAGCGGGTAAGCTATACAAGATCACGATTCGGATCGTGCCCGGGGGCAAATCGGATCATAGCATGTATTCTCGAGCCGCATCCTCGTGAATCTGCCAGCATCGATCGCGTCTCCGCTTGTTCTTCTTGGCCAGATAAAGTGCCTCATCTGCACGCCGGAAGACCGCGTCGGGCGATTCGTCCCCGCCAGAATATCGGGCAAGGCCGAAACTGCCGGATACGCAAAGTTCCGTTCCGCCCGGCAATCTGAACGGGGCTTCCCAGATATGACTGAGGCGATCAAGCAGTTGCAGGCAGTCAACCTCTTTGAGCAGGTCTTCTATAACGATGATGAATTCATCCCCGCCGAGGCGGGCGACAAAATCGCTCTGCCGGACGGAATTAACAAGTCTCTGGGCGATCTGTGAAAGAATTTCGTCGCCGGAGGCGTGACCGAAGGAATCATTAATAATCTTAAAATCATCCACATCCAGCATGACCACATGAATCGCCCCGCCGGTGCGCTGCACGCGTGCCTGCGCCTTGTCAAAGTGTAAATCGAGACCGGTGCGGTTATACAGGGATGTAAGGGGATCATGCAGCGCCAGCCAGGCTTGCTGAGCTAATTCCTGGTCAAGATGCCTCTTGACATCCATCTGATCCAAAGCGCGATGGAGCAGCTCTGTAATGCGGCCCAACAGGGATATCACCTCAGAATCAAAGAGGTTTTCACGTTGCGATACGAGCACCAGATGGGCATAGGGTCGGTAGCCACGTTGGATTGGCGCCGCCGCCGCGGATTTCCAGCCCATCTGATTAAACGCGGCAGCATCGGTTCCGCAACCGCACTGTTCCAGATTACCGACGGCAAATATCCCATTCTTCTGTTTTTCAAGCAGGCAGTTCATCAAAAGTCCTGCGGCTGCCTTTGCGTGCGCCTCGCGCTGATCATTTTGCACCGTCGAGGCAGAGAGTTTTCGCAGGATACCATCGCCGCCAGTCACGACGATGAATGCCGCATCGAAAAGTCCTCCATCGGCCAATTTGCGGCAGGTTTGATCGAAGAGCGTCTCCTCATCCCCCGCATTGAGAACGATTTCACCCTGAGTCATCAGGGATTTGTAGAGTGAATTGAGGCGTTCCAGCCTGGCGCGTAGATCAAACGCATCCAGTGCCCGCCCCAGAAGCTGGGCGCTGGAGGTCAGCAGCGCAACCGTGTCCTGATCGAAAACGTCGCGATCAAAAGCCGTTACACTCAAGACTCCCCACAGCGAACCGGATCGCGGGATGGGAAAAGCCGCCCACGCCTTGATGCCCAATTCCCGTGCGGCCTGATGAAATCCGACGCTCCGGGCATCGTGCAGATAGTCATTACTGAAAAGCACTCGGCCTGAACGAAGCACCTCACGGGATAAGGTGCCGGGATCATCGCCATCCATAGCGGAATAGAATTTTTCCATTAGCTCACGGCTGTGAACCCCTTCCGCGTAGTGATATCGGATGATGCGATCTTCATCGGGCCACGCCAGGCCCACGAGGTCAAATAAACCGGTCTGAACAAGTTGGCGGCACGTGCCGCCCATGAGTTCCGCTTCGTTGGAGGCCTCAAGGTGGATTTTTTCCTCCTCCACCAAAGCCTGATAGATGAGATTCAATTTTTGGAGCGCCTGATGGCGCTGTTTCGATTCACTGATCAGCGACTGCCGTTCGAGCGCAAAACTTATGGTTGCAATGAGATGCTCGATCAAATGGCGTTTGTCATCGGTATTGAAAAAGTTTGGCGTTCGGCTGTAAAGGCAGAGAATGTAGCTGCCTCCGTCGCGAATTGGAATGGCGATTGATGATTGCCATCCCGCCTGCGTAATGACTTGGTGAGCCGCACTGTCCGTCTGTCCGAGCGTCCAGGCGCAGCGGGAAAAATCATCCACGATCACCATCTTCCCTGATCGCCAGGCCTGTCCGGTTGCGCTGGATCCCGATAGATGGTCATGGATCGATATTCGAACGCGGGAGAGATACTCACGCATTCCGGAGCCGATCAAGGCGTGGTACTGAAAGAAACCATCATCGCCGGGCGCCCCGAACCATCCAGCATCGACACCGACCTGCTCAACGAGAAAATCAAGTGCCCGCACAAACAATTCATTTGTGGATGTCGCGCCGATAAAAAGTCGGTCCAGTCGTAATAATTTCGTTATTGGCATCGGCGCAATGTCCAGATCACCGGATCGATTAAACCGGACTCTCGATCGTTTCGTCGTTCAAAGAGCATGAAATTCGCCCTACCTTAACACCCAAGTGTCCGGTGATGATGGTCGCTGTCGGGAGAGATTATCGGTTGCAAATTGCTGGCGGCTGAAGGAAAACAGCCTTGCTATAGGCAAGCGGATAAATGGCCGGATTAAAATCCGCTGAAAGACGCGCCGTCCGATAAAAGGGCGTAAGGGAAGACGATAAGATTTACCATCTTGCGGAAAATTACTTCGCCCCGGGAAACATCTGCTGCATCGATTCATAACCGCCACTTGATTGTGATGAACCCGTTACCGGCGGCATCGATGTCGTCTGAACAGGGGATGAATGGTACGAGTTAGCCGGCACTCCTCCCATCGGAGTTAGGCCGGGCTTCAGGAAAAGATAGTAGAGATGGCCGCGGGAGAATTCATAGCCCGCCTGGGTTTGTGCTTCCGGCCCGACCCCCATGTAAATATCCGCCCGCCCGGCGGCGCGGATTGCCCCCCCGGTGTCCTGATCCAGTAGAAAACCGCGGTAAGGACTGATCTGCCCCTGGGTGTTGGGCATATCGGTGGTTACAAAAGTAAGTGATGCACGCGGGAAGATGCTCTGATACGGGGGGGCAGTGATGGTTTTATCGGTCGCCAGTGTGCGATGGGCGGTCACCTTTACCCCCAGCGACCCGAGCGGCCAATGGGCTGGATCATACACCTTGAGGAAAGCCATGAAATGATTTTTCATGATGTCCGCCTCGACCCGATGCGGATGAATTTGGGAATAGGCTTCGATGGCCGGTAACGATAGCTTCCGACGGCTGATGACCTTCTGCTTCACGAGCAACATTCCCAACCCGGTATATTTGCGGCCATTGTCACCGGCATAACCGATCGTCATGACCTGACCATTCGTCAGAATCACCTTCGCCGAACCCTGAATCTCCGCAACATACGCATCCAGCGGATTGGCAAACCACACCAATTCACGCCCGGCCAGAAGATGATCTTCAAGAATCTGTCGGCGGGTCGGGTACGGCGCGTAGCTGCCGTTTGGCAATTTCTCCCCGAGTATCTGACCCGAAATTGGATTGACTGCCAGATTCAGCGGCTTTTTGTACACCGGGTAACGATATTCGGATGTCTTGAACAAAGAGCCGTAAAGGATCGGGGTGTAATAACCGGTAAACCAGACATCACTCCTACTGTTGTAACCTTTGGCGATATAGACATCGTAGCGGGTATCGATCAACTGCTGAAAGTGCGCAGCAGAATGAATGTTTCGGAGCATCCACTTAAAATCGAGCAGCGAATTGACCACCTGCTGATGGGTGATCGGGCCGTCGGGATAAAACTCTTGACTGCTTGGGGCGGCCATGAACTTCAGCGATCTGTCAATCGCGGTAATGAGTCCCTTCTTATCCATGAATGCAGCCTGCATGTTGGGATATTGTCCGGGCGAGAGTTTGCGAAGGCCCCAAGCACCCACCGGAAGTTCCTTATCAACATTGCTTCGTTTGGGTGTAAGGCTGATGATCCGGTTG
>DAHWIP010000179.1:0-4914 GCA_027344975.1 Phycisphaerae bacterium | reverse complement strand
CCCGACTTCGCCCGCTTTGACTCCCAGCCGGGCGGTTTTGTGTGAGCTGAGCCACTTCAGCGACAGGACGAACGATCCCGCCGCCGCCAGATAAATAACCGTGACATACCACGGTAGTGCTGCGGTATGCGGGTAATACGCAACTTTGGCCGCGAGGGTTGAAGTTCCCGTATGCATCATTTATCCCTGCGTTTCTTGAACATCTTGAGCATTCGATCGGTAATCATGAAACCGCCGACCACATTGATCATGGCACAGGCCGTCGCAATCGCCCCCAGTGTTATCAACAGCAGGTGGCCTTCACCTGCCCCGGCCAGTGTTAACGCCCCCACCACCGAAATGGCGGATATCGCGTTGGTGAGCGCCATCAACGGCGTATGAAGCTGGGGCGATACCCGCCGCACCACCTCATAGCCCAGAAAGGCCGCCAGAAGAAATACAAATACATTGGAAGTCAGACTTTCACCCATCAGGTCGGCTCCTTTACTTCCGGTTTTGCCGCTGAACCCCAGCTACCGCTGACCGTCGCATTGACCACCTGCCCGTCGCGGGTCACCATGGAATCCCTGCTGATCGGATCATTTTGATCAAACACCAGCTTTCCATCCTTCACCAGATGGAGCAGCAATTGGCAAAGATTGTTGGAATAAAGCTCGCTGGCGTGAAAGGCCAGCGTCGAGGGGAGATTGGTCGGCCCCAAGATGCACACGCCATCCGTTTCCACCCGGTCATCCGCACGCGTCAGTTCGCAGTTTCCCCCTGTGGCTGCCGCGAGGTCAATGATGACCGATCCCGGCCGCATGCCCCGCACCATCTCCGCGGTGATGAGTACGGGCGCCTTTTTTCCCGGCACCGCCGCCGTCGAGATCACCACATCCGCCTCGCGCACGGCCCCAGCCATCAGTTCGCGCTGGCGGCGCTGCTGCTCGGCGGATTGCTCCTTGGCGTAGCCGCCGGCGGTCTGGGCATCACCTGTTTCCAGCGGCAGTTCAATGAATTTGGCGCCCAGACTTAATATCTGTTCCTTGACTGCCGGGCGCACGTCATAGCCGCTCACCACCGCCCCCAGGCGCCGGGCCGTCGCAATCGCCTGGAGCCCCGCCACACCCGCCCCGATCACCAGCACCTTGGCCGGAGTGATGGTGCCCGCCGCCGTCATCATCATGGGGAACAGGCGTGCAAGCTCATTAGCGGCCAGCAGCACCGCCTTGTAACCCGCGATGCTGGCCATGGACGAAAGGGCATCCATGCTCTGCGCCCGACTGATCCGCGGTATTAATTCCACCGCGAGCAGTGTCACTCCCCGCTGCGCCATGGCCTGCGTAATGGTCGGCTGGGTCAGCGGGTCGGCAAAGCCGATTATCAATGCACCGGCTTTATAGTGGGGAATATCACCCGGGCCGCTGTGCGGATTGGCCCCCGGCGTTCGCACCTGCAGAATCACATCTCCGCCGGCGAGCAGAGAGTTGCGGTCCGCGACAATCGTCGCATTTCGTGATCGGTACGCATCATCGGGAAAGCCCGCCGCCTCTCCCGCACCGGATTCTATTTGAATGCTGAATCCCGCTTTGATCAGAGATGCAAGACGCGACGGAGTCAGGGCAACGCGCCGCTCGCCAGGAAAAGTTTCCTTCGGAACTGAAATGATCATGCCGGAAATTCCTCTCCGAGTCAGAATCGCCTATAAATTGCTCTCTTACCGCCTCACGCATAGCTTCAGGCTCACCGGCCGAAGCTATGGAATACTCAATACGGGCACAGATTGCAAGCACGCGGGCTTCTTCCGCCGACTGTCCGTATACGCGCGCCCTGCGACCAAGCCGTGCGGCTATCGTAATCGAATGCCGAGATATTCCCATAGGTAAATGCCTCATGTGGACGTAGGAATCCCTCCAGTATGCCACAGTCCAACAGGATAAGACGAAAGCGCCCGAAAACGGTCCTTATCGTATCCGCCGATACTGGTCAACTTGAACCGAATTCAATTTCACCTCCGCATGGTCTATTATCCATCCCATCTTCAAGCCGGTAGAATTTCACACGCGGGGTGAGCCGGGATCGCGGGCACCGCGGCGGCCGGGTGCGTGAAATATGAATTTCCGGGGTGTTGGGACATTATTTTCGATCTGATCTACTTCCTGGGACTGCTGATTGCATCACCGTGGCTGATCTGGCGCAGCATGCGCACAGGCCGATACCGCACCGGCTGGGCCGGTCGCCTGGGGCGATTGTCGCCCGATCAACAGTCGGCGGTGAAATCGACGGGACGGCGGATTCTGCTCCATTGCGTTTCCGTCGGGGAACTCGCGTCGGTCGCTGAGCTTGTTCAAGAATTGCTGCGCCTCGGCGATGATATTCAGGTTGTGATATCCGTCACAACCGACACCGGCATGGCCAGGGGAATCAAGCTCTATCCGCCCGGTACGCCGCGTGTGGTGGTCGTGCGATACCCGCTCGATTTTTCCCTTGCAGTCAGGCGCTTTCTGGATTCCGTGCGACCGACGGTCGTCGGACTTATTGAACTGGAAATGTGGCCCAATTTTCTCACAGCCTGCCATCAGCGGGGCATCGCGGTTGATTTGATTAACGGCCGCATGACCAATCGCAGCTTCCGCCGCTACCAATGGGTGCGGCCGATCATGCGATCGATGCTGCGGCGCCTTCGACATATCGGGGTGCAAAGCGACGACATCGGCAGGCGCCTTATCGATCTTGGAGCCGATACGAAAAAAATAACCGTGCGTCCGACGATGAAATACGACACCGCGGACTTTTCAACCGATATTGCCGGTGCGGACGTTTTCGCCGCCGCACTGGGAATCCTGCCGGAGCATTGGCTTTTGACCGCCGGATCAACCGGGCCGGGGGAGGAAATACCGCTGCTGGATACCTATCAGGCCCTGCGTCCACGATTCAGCCAGTTGCGGCTGTGCATCGCTCCCCGTAAGCCGGAGGTTTATGCGCAGGTGATGGACGCCATTTCGCAGCGCGGGCTGAAAGTAGTCCGGCGGTCGGAGTGCCGGGATGATGCGAAATCGCATCCGCTGGCGGGCGAAGAGGTGGTCATGCTCGACACCTTCGGCGAACTCAAAAAGGCGTACGCCATTTCCGGCGGAATATTTTCCGGGCGTTCGCTTGTTCCGCTGGGCGGCAGCGACATGATTGAAGCTGTGGCACTGGGAAAACCAGTCTGTTTCGGCCCGCATACGTGGAATTTTTCGGATGTTGTGGCAGCATTACGGGCCGTGGATGGGGCGATTCAGATCGCCGGTCCTGAAGAGTTGACCGGAACGGTGGAAAAATGGCTGACCGATCAAAGCGGCGCCACGCTCATGGCCCAGCGCGGAAGGCGTGCGCTCCTGGGCATGCGGGGATCGAGCTCGCAATATGCCCGGAGCCTGCTTGGATTGGCTGCAAGCGAGCCCGGTTGCGATGCTGATATTGCAAGTACAAAATCGCGTGGGAATTGAATGATGTTCAAGTGGAGGTCAGGAATATGAATATGAGAACCGGTATCGTGCCGATTAAAATTGTTCTGGCGGGCAGCGCCGCCACGCAGCCCGCGGTTCCGAAGCATCATCACCACGATCTGCATACCCTTTACAGCCAGGTGATGCATGTATTGAATTTTCATCGTCTGTTGATGGCCAATCACTGGTATAACTGGTTGATCCTGCTGGGTGCGATTTTTCTCGGGGCGGCCATCGGGCGGGCCCTGATCGTCTCGCTCAATGCCGTCGGCGGGCGGCTGGAGAAAAGAGGCTGGCATGTTCAGGCGGTGCTGATTGAATCACTGGCCAGGCCGGCGAACTTGGCGGTATTTTCCATTTCGCTGCTGGTTGGATTGGGGCAACTGCACCTTAACAGCGTGTTGCGCTACGCCGGTGGCAAAATGGTGGTGCTGCTGATCGCCATCAGCGTCTTCTGGTATCTGTACAATGTCGTCGAGACGGTGGAAATCGCCCTGAAGGGGTTTATCCAGCGGCATGAAACGCCTCTGACGGAACAGATGGGGCCGATCATCCGCAAAACCCTCCGCGTGATCGTGGCGCTCTTTGCGGTGCTGTTTATTGCCCAGAACGTGTTTGATCGCGACATCGGCTCCTGGCTGGCGGGACTCGGTATTGCCGGTCTGGCCGTCTCGCTCGCCGCACAGGACTCACTGAAAAATCTCTTCGGCTCACTGACCATCTTTCTGGACCGCCCGTTTCTTACCGGCCAGCAGGTGACCTATCAGGGGTTCACGGGTGCGATCGAAGACATCGGGTTCCGATCCACGCGCCTGCGTCTTGCCGACGGCACGCTGGTATCGGTCCCCAATTCGGATATCGTCAGTGGCAGCGTCCAGAATCTCTCGGCCCGGCCGTTCCTGCGGCGTTTTATAACCCTTGGCATAACGTATGACGCCGGTGTGGACAAAACCCGGCAGGCGGTGAATATCATCCGCGATCTCCTGGAGAGTGAAGCGTTCCGGGAGCCGGTGCACAACCCCGACAATCCCGCCGATCACCCGCCGCAGGTCTATTTCAGTGATTTCGCCGCTGATTCACTCAACATCACCATTTGCTATTATTTCCGCCCGGTGACGGATTCCAGGGGATTTATTGATTTTAATGAGCGGTTCAATCTGGCGGTGATGGAGGCATTTGAAAAGCGGGGATAGAGTTTGCCTTTACCTCCCGGACGGTTTACCTCGCGGGCGACCCGAAACGGAAACTGCCGGTGTATCTGATCAAGGATGAAACGGCGCCGCCGGGCGAAGGGGTTGGCGGATAAACGGCGGCGGTTAACCCGGTGGATCGCGACCGGTCGGCGACCGACGCACCGGCTGGAAATCGTGCGGGGGCGGGGATCGAAATGCCGTTCGGCGGCCGTCGGCGGGATGATGAATCATTAATTCAACTGCATGGAGAA
>DAHWIP010000178.1:0-4928 GCA_027344975.1 Phycisphaerae bacterium | reverse complement strand
TGAGGCTCAGCGCAAAGGCCGCCGTCAGAACCAGTGCGCCGATCTCAATCAATTCAGCTTCCCTTCATTTCATGCGGCTCCGCCGCCGGGCTGTCCAACTTTTCGGTATTGGGTATCGCCATGGTCCGCTGCAGCTGGCGGAAATAATACTGCCGACTCTGCGTGAAGAATTGAATCGCGGTGGGGGTCTTATGGTCCGCATACGTCCACGACGAAAATCCCCATCCCGCCGCCGTCCAGTGCAGCGTCACCTCCGCGTAAATCCCCTGCTCCAGGTAAATGCGGTGGCCGTGATCCTTGGTCGATGCCAGCACCACCTTGCTGCGGGTGACATACCCCGGATCAATATTCACCGGTCGCGGCACGCCGGAACCCAATTGCCGGGCCAGCAGAATTTCAGACATATTCGTCTCGAGCTTGCACCGGGCCAGTTGATCCGGCGCAAAGAGCGTGCTGAACCGCACCCATTGCCGCAGCAGTTTAGGCCCCATCTCGGGTGTGTAATATTCGGTGAAGTTAAACTCAATCGGCTCGGTCGCATGATGGATCGGCCCGTACCACTGAGAAAGCTCATGACGGGCAGCAGCAAGTTGATCGGTGCTGCCGGCCAGTAACCCGCAGAATCTCAAGACCGGTAAGTGGGGGCCGGGAATTGCCATGCAAAAACCCCAGATAAGCCAATATCTATAGCCAACCGGACGCGGTCGACATTTGCGGCAAGTCATGGTTTCCGCGTCAGCCGAGTGGCAAACTGCCGCCCGATCATGCTTTACGGAATCCGCTGACCGTCGAGCCGCAAGTTTGGGAGTTTAATCGGATATGCACTGCAGTTCAAAAAACGTACAACGGCCCACGGTGTGGCCATCGGAATTAAGGGGTAAACATCCGCCGAATCCAGCAATATCACTTATTCCTATTTACGAATATATGGGGCGGGTCCTGAATTCATCCCCCGTTTTGACGAAATATCGATCAAAAACAGAATGTTTCCGTAAATGATACATATCTCTCTAGAAGATAATCTACATTCTGCAACTATTCTCAATAACAATCGTTTGACACATTGGAAGCTTCGCAGATCAGCCTATGCAGGCTGGCGGGCTTCAAAAAAGGGTACGCGATTGTCGCCACGCCCATCCAATTTTTTGGAGGTTACCATGAACGCTCTCTTGTCCACCATCGCAGCCAAAACCACCGGCTACAAAATGCTCCTTGCCGGGGCGGTAGCCGCATCCGCGTTGGCCATCGGATCAACCGCCCACGCCGCTATCCGTGTGGGATTCGGTTTCAATTTTGGCCTGCCCGTTGTGGTGTCCGCCCCGGTTTATGCTCCACCACCGGTCTATTACCAGCCGGCACCAGTCTATGCACCCGCCCCGGCCTGCCCTCAGCCCGCCTATACGGCCCCGGTTTACGCGCCGCCCGTTTACACCCCAGCACCCGTTTACACGGCCCCCGCGTATTGCCCGCCGCCGGCGCCCGTGTTTCGCCCGGCCTATCAGCCGATCTTCCGGCCCATTTATCGGCCTGTGTTCAGACCGGCTTTTCACCCCATCTTCCACCCGTTCTTTCGTGGCGGATGGCATGGCAACCGGTGGAACGGTGATCGCGGCTTCAATCAATGGCACGGCGGCAGGGGCGGCCAGCATTGGGGCGATCGGGACGGTGGCCATGGATTCCGCGGCGGCTGGAGACACCACTGATCACCACCCCATTCCGCAGCGATAATTAAACCGGGCACGGACGCCCAAAATCCGGACGAGGATGCAAACCATCCTCGTCCCCTTTTTTATTCCCGTTACCATCCCGGCCGACGCTCTCAGGCCAAACCTCCAGCCCCAAAATCCCGCCATTTTTTCATCCACCCGTGCGCCCACTTGCCGCCAAGCTCAAAGTTCCTATTATCGTCTGCTGGTTTCTGGGCGCCGGATTCCTTCGTAGAGAGGTGGTTGTTCCTACATGCAGCGATACGTTACTCCCATTGTCCTTGCCGTCGTCCTGATTGCCACCATCATCATCGCCATTCAGGCCCACCAGAAAGTCGCCCATGAAATGACGCGGCAAAAGCACATCGATGCCTTCGATTCCTACATGAAAGTGGTACCCAAATTCATCCACGACCATAAACCGTATCGATCCGCCCGTTTCCCGCTCCCCCCGTTTGCCATGCTTTTTGTCGCACCTTTCACGCTTCTTTCGCGCCCCGACGCTCAAGCCGCCTGGGTTCTCTGCAAACCCCTCTTTTTTATTCCGATCTTTTTCCTGGCATGGTCCATCATCAAGCGCTCCGGCGGCTCGCTTGAACCCGCCGCCATCGGCCTGATCATCGCCGGCTGGTTTTTTCCCGTCATCGGCGACATGCAGGAAGGGCAGATGAATCTGCTCATGCTGCTGCCGCTGACTTTGGGGCTCTGGTTTGCCCAGGATTCCAAAGTCCGCAGTCAGATCCTCGCCGGTCTTTTCGTCGCCGCGGCCATCTGCATCAAAGTCACGCCGCTGGCATTTCTCGCCTATTTCCTCTTCCGCCGCCGCTGGATTCTTTCCGCGTTCATTTTCATCGGCGGGGTGCTGTGGCTCTTTGTCGTGCCCGGGATATTTTTCGGCTTCGGCCAGAACATGCTCTGGATGCACCAATGGACGCACATCATGATCACACCGTACATCCTGCACGACACCATTAAATTTCCCAACGGCGAATCAATCCCCGAACTGGTCCTCCGCTTCTTTTCCCATGAGCCGGCCTGGAAAACGTTTTCTCACGGCCACCTTGTTCTGCACTATGTCAACATCGCCTCGATTCCGCCTGCCACCGCCCACCTTATCGGCCGAATCACTCTTCTGATCATCGCGGTGGCGGGAATCATCTGGGCCCGCCGATCGGTGAAGGATTTCCACTGCCGCCGCTACCCGCTGGAGATTGCGTGCATCGGTGCGTTCATGCTTTGGGCGTCGGAGCGGACATGGGTTCCGCATTATGTCACGCTGATTTTTGCACTCATGGCGGTGGGGATGATCGCCTGCGATTCGCTGGCCACGCTTCGCAGCCGCAAGATAGCGTGGTGGTCGCTGCTGGCGGTTGCGCTGCTGATGCCGTTCACGTCGGAATTGGCAAGAATCTTCGGGCCCAACGGTCGGCATTACACCGATTGTGCGGATGTGGTGATCTGGTGTTCATTTATTCTTGTTGGAGCAATATTAGCCGCGAAGTTCAATCCGCCCGGGGCTTATGCCGTAACAGCTCCCAATGAGGTAGCCGCCCCCGCGGCCGCCACGCCGTCAGCGGCATGAGCGCTGCCCGCAGGCCGCGCATGGGTTTCGTGTCCGCGAACGGAACGGGAACCGGCGTGCGGGGAAATTTGGTTGGAAGATAACCGCACCGGCTGGCCTCGCCGGCTCAGTAGACAAAATGCCTCCGCGCCGCCTCTTCGCTCAGGCGGCGGGCCTCACGCTGGCGGTCCAGCTCGGGCTTCATTTCCTCATAATAACTTGAACGAAATTTCTGGTACGCTTCTTCGGTGTCGAAAAGCGGCTTAGATATTTCTTTAACATCCGGAATAAGTTCCAGCTTTCTGTCAGACATATCAAACTCCTTCATGCGACACCTTGGCAGCCCCCGGCCGCCGCCGCACGGCCTTCCACCCGGCCGGCAACGCGGCACTGAATATATCACAGAATCCTTACCCCGCCCAAGTTGACCTCGGCGAACAGTAAATAAATACGACCGCGACGCAGCTATCTACGCACCATCGCGACCCCGGGGGCAGGATAAAGCGAGATACACCGTTTCCCGCATGATGGGCAACCGAAATCGGGCACTGTCGGTTTTTATCCGCACGCTCGCCTGAATCCGATTTGCATCCCCACCCGGCCATGGTACATTTTAGCCGAGCTTCCTGCATGTTCGGCAGGCCAGGAAGCGTTAGACAGTTACGCCACATGGACGATAGCGAGGCATCATGCCCATTCTCATTATTGTTTTAGTTATCGTGGTGGCAATCCTGACGGGTCTTCGTATTGCGCAGGAATATCAGCGTGGGGTGGTGTTCCGTCTGGGCCGATACGTCGGCATACGCGGGCCGGGGCTGTATTGGATCCTGCCGCTGGGGATCGAACGCTCAACCACCATCGACACCCGCACCCGCACGGTGTCGGCTGAACAGCAGGAGACCATCACACGCGACAGCGTAACCATACGTGTCAACGCGGTTCTCTGGTATCGGATTACCGACGCCTCCAAGGCCGTAATTGAAGTTGCGGACGCTCCGTCGGCGGTTTACCAATTGGCCCTGACAAGCCTGCGTAACATCATCGGCCGACACGATCTCGACGAGGTGCTGCAGGAGCGCGATAAAATCAACGGCCTTCTGTGCGATAATCTGGTGAGCGCAACGGTCCCCTGGGGGATAACGGTCGAACGCTTTCAAATGAAGGATGTGGAACTGCCGGAGGCCATGCAGCAGGTCATGGCCATGCAGGCTGAGGCCATCCGCGAGAAACGCGCCCGGATCATCAAGGCGGAGGCGGAGCTGGAAGCGTCTAAAAAACTCAGTGATGCGGCGCAGCAGATGGCGGAGAATCCGGTTGCAATCGAGCTGCGGCGCATGCAGATGGTGTCGGAAGTTGGGGCGGAAAATAACAGCACGACGATCCTGATGATCCCGGCAGATTTTGTGACACTTTCGCAGAGCTTCAGCAGCTACCTGCGGCAACATACGGCCGTCAAAACCGCACAGCCGGAAAATAAAACCGCCGCGGGAAGCTGAGCCTTACGCCAAAAGACAGCCGCCGTGCAACGATCAGTGGCAGTGCCATGCTGGGTCAACTGGCTTATTACCGCATCGCCAGCTTCTGCGCCGACCCAGCCGCCATGCGACGCGATAATTTCGGCAAAACACGCCATGAACGTACCTCCGAGCGCAGTTTAACCC
>DAHWIP010000177.1:0-4962 GCA_027344975.1 Phycisphaerae bacterium | reverse complement strand
TCACAGACATGGGATTGAGCTGCGAGATGGCTTGAGATAAGGGAAAATAGAGTCTGGGCCCACGCTCCGACCGCCGGGAGGATCAATATGAGCAGCATCACTTCAGATACCGGGGCGCATAGTTTTGCCTCTGATTCAATTGCCGGTTTTCTCGGTGCCTTGGCCGCCAAATCGCCTGCTCCCGGGGGGGGGTGCACTTCAGCACTGGCGGGTGCATTGGCCGCCGCTCAGGCTCAGATGGTGGTGGAGTACAGCATCGGAAAGCAATCATTAATGGACCACCAAAAAGCGCTTCTTGAATATCGCCAGCGTCTGGAAAAAATTCGTCACTTGTTTCTGCGTTTGATGGATGAAGATGCGGCCGCATACACACAGCTTTCTCCGTGGCTTAAGCAAACCCCGGATCAGCGCTGTGCGTCGCCTGGTTTTCAAGCGGCTGTCACTGCGTCACTTCGGGCGCCGCAGACAACCGCCGCTCTGGCCAACGAACTTCTGGAATGCTGTGCCGCCCTCGCCAAGATCAGCAATCCGATGCTGGCAAGTGACTTACAGGTGGCTCAGGACATCGCCGCTGCCTGCGGTCGATCGGCTCTGCGAAATGTGGATATCAATCTACCTCTTTTACCAGACCGTAAGACGCAACAGCAGGAACGCGCCATGACAGATGACATCGCCACTCATCTCAAGCAACTCGTCGCCAAAATGACATGAAAAGGCGGCCGTAACCGTGCATTGATCATCAGCGTTGCATCCACTTTCCTCAGCGGCTACCCGCCTGATAACCAAGCGACCAGTATCACGGGTAGGAAAAATCACCCCACGGTTGCGGGCGTCTTGGCAGGTTGCTCCGGATGGCTGTGCCCGTTTCGGCTCTGCTCAGCGTTTTTTACGCCCTGATGGCCAATGGTTTCCAGCTGCTCTTCAGTGATCCAGTCCATCTGGGCAACATCGTTTTTGAACACGATGGCCAGCGCCCAATCAACCATGATGCGAATGCGCCGGCTCCACTTGGGCATCTGCAGCAGATAGTAGCCGCGCCAGACGAACCAGGCGGGGAAGCCGCGAAGTTTGAAATTCAGAACACGTCCGATGGCGGAATAGCGTCCGAGGGCGGCGAGTGTCCCTTTGTTTTTATAGATAAAGGGAAGAGGTGCCTGGCCTTTCATGCTGCCGATGATATTCCGCGCCAACAGCGGAGCCTCTCGGATAGCATGCTGCGCCAACTGCGGATACGGTTTGCCTTCGGGATCGGGAATCACGGCGCAGTCGCCGAGCGCCCAGACCTCGGGATGATCCTTCACACGCATGGCGGCATCCACAACGATGCGGCCGCGGTTCTTTTCAAGTTGAATATTGGCCAGCAGGGGATTGGGTGCCACACCGGCACAGAGAACGACCGTCTGGGCGGGTACATATTCACCGGTTTTTAAGACAACTCCATCGGTGCGAATTTGATTGACGGGAGCTTCCAAGTAAATCGCGACGCCCCGAGTGGCGAGTTTTTCGCGGGCGTAGGCGGCCAAGTCCTGCGGCAGCTCCCGCAGGAAATTGGGTGTGGCTTCATACATAACCAGTTTGATGTCGCTCATGGAGATATTTTTATACGTTGCGACAAGATTGTGCATGAAATCATTGAGCTCGCCGGCGAGTTCAACGCCGACAAGACCGGTGCCGATGATAACGAAGGTGAGCAGACGCTTTTTGCGGTCCGGGTCGGTTTCGATATCCGCCTGTTCAAACATGTCCAGCACGTGGTTGCGCAACAGAACGGCGTCGGCAACCGTTTTGAATGCCATCGCAAGATCGGACCCGGGAATGATGGAACGGTTGGTAATCCCCCCCACCGCGATGACGAGTTGGTCATACGGAAATTCATAGGTGCGAATGCCTGATCGATGAGCGGCCTTTACGACGCGATTGGCAATATCAACCTCGGTAACATTCGCTTCACAGAATCGAGCCTTTTTGAGCAGCGCCCGGCAGGGGCTCACGACGTGGCGAGGATCCAGCACGCCCGAGCCAGCCTCAAACAAAAGAGGTGTAACCAGAAGAAAATTTTCACGGCTCACAAGCGTTATCTCGATGGTGGGATCTTCCCGAGTCAGTTTGTCCAGTGCGGCTGCCGTGTACAGCCCGCCAAACCCGCCACCAACAATAACGATCCTGGTTTTTAGTTTGCTCTGATCACTCATGCTAAAACACAACTCCTGCTATAAAACGGTAGTGTAGTGGAAAAGCCCCTGTTTTTGCAAAGCGTCTGATCGGAATGACCCGACGTGGGCGTGGCACTCCGATAATGAGGCGGTTGTCTCGGCGAGCGGGCATTCGGTTGACACTCCGGCCATGGCAGACGGTGGTGCTGGCTCCCGCGCCGGTTGCCAACTATGGATGAGATCGGCGCGGGTGGTCGCCATCGGCGCGATCAGATGGCTTCGGCAAGGATGGCGGATATTTGCTCTGAAACCTCGCTGATTTGATCAGACGTGAGGACCGGATTGATAACTTCCACCCCCTCTCCCTTGAGTGTCATCTGCCACAGCTCAGCCTGATCGCTGGTGAGATTCAACGCCGCACGCCGCTCCTGTGATAGGGTTTCGGATCCTTCATAACGCAGAATACGCTTTCGCATCAGCAGCAACGCCAGAACGAAGCGGAATCGGAGACCGGCAAGATCATCCTGTCCGCCAAGACGGGTGAAAAGGTCGATCAGCACGTGATCATCGACCAATAGCTTCGGCTTGCGATTCGGCTCCGGAACGGCCGTTTTCCAATGAGAAAATGCATTCTGCGGTGCGGCGCCTGCCGGAGGCGATTGCCAACATGCTTCGCAATAATTTCGCCGATAAAATGGGACGCCATTCTGGCGCCGCGATTCGGGAGGATTTTCACATAGCACCGCCCAGCAGGCGGTTGCCGGTGGTATTTGCTTTTGACATGCGGCACATCGGTCGTCACTGCTGCCAATATTCCAATTCTGTTGCTGTGACAGGGCTACAGCCATGATTGATATGAACTCCCATTAACAGGCCGAAGAGGCGGCGGCGAATTTAATCATCAGTATTCAACAAAAGGAAGATCCGCGGCGGTCGGCACATAACCTCCGATGGCGGCAGAATCAAAATCATCGGCGCCGATGGCGGTAACGATCGCGGCCAGATCATCAGCGACACGAAGAGGCTTATTGGCGCGCAAGCCCCAGGTTTCCTCGGCGGCCGGGGGACGGGCAAGCTTGGTGTTAATGCCGGTATGGTAATAGACGGTGGCGTCCGGGTCTTTCAAGCCGTGGCCCGTGAGCACACACGCGACGCGCTCGCTGCGTGAGATGATCTGAGTTTTCAGAAGGCGCTGCAGGCCGGCGATGGTGGCCGCGCTGGCGGGTTCGCAGCCCAGCCCGAAGCGGCCGATCAATGCCTTGGCCTCGAGAATTTCATGATCGGTCACTTCGCAGGTGACGCCGTTCATCACATCCAGCGCGCGGAGGGCCTTTTTCAAATTGACGGGGCGGCCGATTTCAATAGCCGACGCCACGGTGTGAGGGTGTATCCCTTTGGCGTCCATGTCCGCGTAGTAGGCCCCGATGCGGGCGTCGTCGATGGCGCCCGCGTTCCACCGCAGGCCGGCCGTGTAGAGCTGGTGCAGGGTATTGGCACCCTCGGCATTAATCACGGCCAGGCGTGGGATGCGTTTGATGAGGCCGAGGGTTTTGAGTTCACTGAACGCCTTGCCAAATGCCGAGCAATTCCCCAGATTGCCGCCCGGCACGATGATCCAGTCCGGCGGCTCCCAACTGAGCGATTCAAGAATGCGGTACATGATCGATTTCTGCCCTTCAAGCCTGAAGGGGTTGACGCTGTTCATCAGGTAGAGGCCGAGTTGTTTGGCGACCTCGCGAACTCGCATCAGACAGGTGTCAAAGTCGCCATCGATCTGCAGGGTTCTGGCTCCGTAATCGAGTGCCTGCGAGAGCTTGCCGAAGGCGATTTTGCCGGACCCGATGAAAACGATTCCCTGAAATCCATTGGATGATGCGTAAAGGGCCAAGGAGGCGGACGTATTGCCGGTACTGGCGCACGCCACGCGCCGCGCACCGACGAGGCGGGCGTGGGTGAACGCAGCCGTCATGCCGTTATCTTTGAAACTGCCGGAGGGATTCATCCCTTCATACTGCAACCAGAGCTGTCCCGGCCACATGCCGATGTGATTCCCGAGGCAAACGGCATTTTGAAGAAAAGTCTGGCCTTCACCAATGGTACAGATCATGGCATCGGCGGCAAAGGGGAGAAGGTCTCGGAATCGCCATACACCGGAAAAATCGAGCGGGAATCGTCGATTCTGCCATCGGTTTTGAAACTCGCGGAGGGTTTTGGGTACTGCCGTATTGGACCAGTTGTAATCAATATCGAGCAGATCGCCGCATTGCGAACAGCCTGTGAGGGTCTGGCCCACATCGAATGTAGCCCCGCAGCGTGGATTGATACACTTTTGGTAAGCGACCGTTTTCATTCGATTCATTTTACAGCGATTGGGGCAGAGTCTCCATCATGGGTGTTCGATGAGTCCGAATACCGGTGTTTGATAAGCGATAATGGCGTAAGACAGGCGGCGTAAGCGGCATCCGTCGGCCCGGAGTTGGTCAGGCGCCTTATAAAAAGCCGCCAACCGGGCTGATTCGTGTAATATATCGGTTTCGATTTTTGCCGGAGGCACAGGTGTTATGGAAAAGCGATATATCGGTATTGATCTCGGCGGTACGAATATTAAGGCCGGGGTGATAAACGAAAAGGGAGCCATAATATCCAAGGCATCGGTGGCGACCGGCTCCGGGCCGCAGCAGGTTGTGGAGCGGATGATTCATGCGGCGCAGCAGGCGGTGGCCGAGGGGCGTCTGCAGATGCAGGACATTGAGGCCATCGGAATCGCCTCGCCAGGGCCGCTCTCATCGGAACAGGGAATTGTCATCCG
>DAHWIP010000176.1:0-4975 GCA_027344975.1 Phycisphaerae bacterium | reverse complement strand
CCTTGTGCGGCAAGGAACCCCGCGGGGGGCGACCTTGCTGCCGCAAGACCGCCTCCCTACGACGCCGGGGTCACCAGGGCGCTGTATAGGCCGAACAGCGCCCAGGCCAACGCCACCGCCGTCAGCAGAACTTTGGGCGAGAAATACCAATCCCGCCCGAGGGCATGCGGGTCTTCCACCGCACGGAAAATGCCGCTGATCGCACCGAGCGTCAGCAGCGGAAAACCCACCACAATACAGTGCCGGGTGAATCGCTCCAAGCGGTCGAGCGGTGGTAGATGCGGAAAGGTCCATTGCGACCGATTTTTGCGCTTAAGTTGCGATTCTGAAATCAGATAAACCACACCGGCCATGCACCCGACCGCAAAACAGGCAAACCCGAGCAGCACGCTGACCACATGCACGAGTGTCCACGGATTGGCATCATGAAAGTGCGGCTCGGCCGTGAAACTGAGAGTTACGCCCAGGATTAAAAGCACCGCCGCCATCGGCAGCAGGAAAGGGGCGAAATCGCGCAGTTGGTGCGTGAGGCGATAATAGACCCACGCCAGAAGCACCAGGAGCGAAAGGACGAGGGAAGAATCGAAAAAGTTCGTCACGGTTGATGAGAGAGAATGGGCGGCGGCCGCACGCAGGGCCAGCAGAATCAGCAGAATTCCCATGGCGACTGCGACCAGCCAGGTGGCGGTGAGATTTTTCGGGGTGCCATCGGTGGCGACATTTTTGACATGGAGAAGTTTGGACCGAGTATAGAAGTAAAAGGCCGCAAGCAGGATCAGCGGAGTCACTGCGGCGGCAGTAATTTCCGGAATATTCAGGGGTAAAAATTGCGTGTGCACCATGGGCTACTGCCCCTGCCTTGCGTGGTGGAATTTTGCCTCGGCCACGAGCCGATCAAAATAGTCCGTCGCCGCTTTTTCACCCCCGGATTTTATGGCAGCGAGCATTTCATCTCCACTTATCTTGCGCATCAAATCGCGGCGAGTCGCTTCATGATCGAATGCCTTGCGGATTTGCATCCGCCATTGCGGCAGAAGGCCAGCGAGGATTTTTTGCTCCGGGGATATGCCCGCCACCGCCTGATCGGCCAATTGGGCGGCAAACCCGGGTGATCCCCCACCGGTGGATACGGCAATCGTTATCTCCCCCACGGTTCGACTCGCAGGAGAGATCAGATCGCCATCGTCCGGGGCACCGCAATTACAGGCCCAGATTCCGGCGGCCCGCGCATCGGCACACACTTGGGCATTGACATCCGGACGGTTGGTTGCGGCAAACACCAGCCACCAATGCCGATCGGAGGGGTGCATGAGGGTGGAATCGTAGATTGCATGCTTTAATTCCACGCCGTGGAGCTTACTGATTTCGGGCCTGATTTCCGGGCTGACCACCAGCACGCGTGATCCACAGGCAACCAGCGAGCTGATTTTGCGCAGGGCCACCGCCCCACCCCCCACCACGAGGGATTCTTTGCCATCCATACGCAAAAATGCTGGAAAAAAACCGCAATCCATCCCACAATGTTAGCGATTATTCGCTCGGCGGCATAGATGTTCGGTATGGCGTGTCTTCTGGCGGGGCGGAGTGGACATTTGCCAGCCCGCATGACGCCGCAGAAAGAGTGGATGACAGGAGCCTCTGTTTGCCGAAAACATCACGGTTTGCGTGGAAACAAAGGGTTGAATCGGCCGTAAAAGCGGCTCGGGCACAGGTTAGCGGCGCGGAGCAAATCGACCATTACTGGCACGGGCGACTGGTGACGCTGATGCTGGAGGCCTTCGGCGACGAACCTGACGCCTACTTTTTTATCGAAACCTTTTCGCCCCGCGCCAATATCCCGCGCCCTGATCTTGTCATGCTGCATCCGCAGGTCGGAGTGCTGGTGGTTGAAAATAAGGGGATCGATCTACCGGCCATTGAGTCGGTACGTGGTGCGGAATTGACCATCCAGCGCGATGGCGTATTATCGCGGGAAGATCCGCTTCGACAGGCGGAGCGCGTCATGTTCGGTATCCGCGATCTCTGCAAAGAGCGTGTGGATGTATCCCGCATATTATTTTTGCGGATTGCCGTACTGCCCGCGATCCATCGAAAAAAATTTGAAGAGCGATTCTCCATCACAGCACCGGCGGATTTTTTATTTGCCGAGGAGTGTGCGACTGCCGGCACCCTTCGGGAGGTCGTGGTTCGCCTCGCCGATGAGTACGCACCGGCTCATATTCCCAGCCGTCGGTTATCAAGGGAAGATTCACGGGTGGTAATCAGCGCTCTGACGGGACAGAGCATTTTGCGCGCTGACCGTTCATCCCTGGGTCGATCTCCGAATGCCGCACGGTTCAGCGCTGAAATTCGGGCCATGGAAGACGCCCTGCGTGAACCGACCGAGCAGCAGAAATCTCTCGGCAACGCCGATCTTTCCGGCAGCCACCGGTTGTTTCGAGGTGTGGCCGGATCGGGTAAATCGATCCTTCTTGCGATGAATGCGGCGCAGGCGGTATATGATCTGTCGCAGCGCGCGGGGAATCTCTTTGAGCAGCCGGTTCATCGGCCGCGGGTTTTGGTGCTGTGTTACAACCGCACGCTTACTTTCTATTTACGCCAGCGGATCGAAGAGCGTTATAAACGGATCGCGTGGTCGGACGTACCGGAGGATTGTCTGATCGTCACGCATGTGGAGGGTCTTATATACAATCTGGTAAAAGCGGAACCATCGCTTCAAACGCCCTACACATACGAAGACCGCCCGGCCCGCGCCGAGTTGATGTGCCGGACGCTCGACCAGTTACCGCCCGATGTGCTGGCGTCTTTGCAATTCGACTATATCTATGTGGATGAAACGCAGGATCTGTATCCGGAGGAACTTCAGTTTATCCGGCGATTGGCCCGGCGCGATGAAAACGGTCGCCAGACGCTCATTCTGTTTTACGACAACGCACAGAATATTTACGGCGTGAAGACGCCGGTGTGGGAGAAGCTGGGAATTCAGATCGTGGGAAGGACGATTTTTCTCGATCAATGTCTGCGAAATACCCGTCAGGTTGTTGATTTTGCGTTTAATGTTCTCGTCGGATCGTATGCAGATGCTGGAAAACCGGTTACCACGCGACAATTTGCGGACGTCGCCAATTTACTCCAGCGCGGATTGATCAGAGAGGACGGCGCGCGATTTGACATTGAATTCTGCAGGCGCCACGGGGCGGCGCCGAGAGTTGAATTTTTCGCGTCCCGCAGGGAGGAGATAAAGGCTGTCGCGGAGTACGTCAGGCATCTGCTGCACGTGGACGGCGTCATGCCGAGCGATATCCTGATTCTTTCCAAGCATTATAAATTCATGGACGGTCTGGAGGAGGCGCTTACGGGCGTACTGGGGCATCATGGATCGATTCGTTTTGTGGATGCCGAACACCCGGAAAACAAACGCAAGCCGCTCTTTGACCGGGGGATATTGACGCTCTGTACGGTGGCGAGCGCCAAGGGGTACGACGCTCCGGTGGTATTTGTCATGGGCGCCGATGAATTTCACGCCGATGATAAGGGGCGGGCGTCATTTTATGTCGCCTGCACACGGGCCAAATTGGCCCTGATTGTCACCGGCGTAAGAAGATTGGAGGGAGGCCGCCTGATAGGCGAAATTGAAAAGGCGGCGGCCGCCGTGCGACAGCGCCGAAAGCCGGTTGTGAAGTCGGCGGTGGATGGGCAATCGTGTCCGCATTGCCGAGGCAATCGCCTGCACGCGCAAATCTCGCCGGAGGGTTTCAGCTATCACTGCATCGACTGCCTGAGTGTTATTCCGATTGATGCCCATTGCCCGAGGTGTGGCGGACCGGCGGCGCTGAAAATGGAAGGCAGGAATCTGATGGCGGCATGTCCGTGCGGGCCGGATCACCTCGTCTTCACCAACCAGCCGCTTGCGTGCTGGTAGCTCATTCGGCGGTTTTTCAGTGCCAATGAGAGAGGATCATCGGGGAACTTCCGCGCCGGTACGAAACCGCCGAGGAAGAGATGATGCGGGGTGCGCACCAAAGGTCGATTCATGCAGCACAATATTACGGCTGATAAATGGCCCAGCAGTTTTCCGCCTCGCTGATGCGAAGAAATGACAGGCGAACCTCCGCCGGGAGCCGAACGGATACCTGCTCGGCGATCCACTCGGCGACACGCTCGGCACTGGGGTTCCGCCCACCTGCGGCAACGGAAGTCTCTCCGAGATTGCGCCCGATTAATGGTTCAATAATGTGACGTAATATTGCCGCCAGATCGTGGAAATCCATGACGGTATCCATTGCATCCAGCCGCGAACTTTCCACTCGCAGCAGAATCTGCCAATGATGTTCATGAAGCGGTTCGAATGATCCATTGGGGAGCAGAAGCTGATGAGCGGCATGGAAGTGATCTGCAATTTCGATGGCGAACATATTGGTCTCCGTTCAGCGCGAAAGCTCTTTTCCACGCTGCAGCGCGGCATTCATGGCCCCGAGCACCACGCCATCAAAACCGTGGGTTTGAAACGACTGAATCGCGGCCTCGGTAAATCCGCCGGGGCTGGTTACCTTTCGCCGCAGTTCGGCGGGGGAATCGGAGGATTGTTCGAGCAATCGGCCGGCGCCAATGATGGTTTGCCGCGCAAGCTGCGCCGCGACATCCGGGGAGAGGCCCTGTTTTTCGCCGGCATTGGCCATTGCCTCGGCCAGATAAAACACATACGCGGGGCCGCTGCCGGATAAGCTGGTTACGGCGTCAAGGAGATGTTCAGGTACATCCACCACCACACCGCAGGAGCCGAAAATTCTGTGGGCAAGTTCGATATCCTGAGTTGAGGCATGGCGGCCGGCGCAAATACCACTGGCGCCGGCACCGACGAGCATCGGTGTATTGGGCATGATACGAACCACGCGGAGAGATTTACCGTCAAGCTGGGTTTCAATGTACCGGGTGGTGATGGCGGCGACGATGGTCAGCAGCAGTGAGCCACTAC
>DAHWIP010000175.1:0-4995 GCA_027344975.1 Phycisphaerae bacterium | reverse complement strand
TTGGCGGCTCACCCCAACGGCCTCGGCGATGTCCTTGTTGTCCCGGCCCAAAGCGGCCGCCAGCACGATCTGCGCCCGTTGCATCAGCCGCACGGGCGTACTGCGTCCCCGCGCCCAGCGTTCGAGCGTCTCTCGATCTGTTTCGGCTACGGTAATGGTTGGAGCTACACGCATCGGTGTTATCCTCGCTTTCTACGAGGTAACACGCAACACCCAATGATAAGTTACAATAATTTTAATGCACTACACTAGGAATCATTTGCCGAAGCGATTTGCACCGAAGTTTCTAAAATTTCAAAACCGCTTGAAATCCCCCCCGGCCAGTCACTACCATATTGGTTTATGGAGTGATGTGCTGTTATGAGCCAAACAGAAACTGCGCCTTCGACTTTCGAACCATCCATTGATCAAACTGGTGCGCCGAAAAAAAATCTCGGCGACATATTCGCTCTGGCCGTGGGAACGACCACAACCATGTGGGCGACGGCGTATCTGTGCCGAATACCGGGGGCGCTGGTGCCGAGCCCGGCGATTTTGGTTTTAATGCTTCTGATCTTGGTGGGTGGAGGAGTGGTCGGCGGATGGCGGACGGCTCGCGGGCCGCGGGCGGGGCTTTATTCCGGTTTGATCGTCGGGCTGTTGAATCTCATGATATTGGGCTCGCTGGGACACGATCTTTCCAATGATCAGCGTATCATTCATTATTACTGCATCTCGCTGCCGTTATCGGTCATCATCTGCGGAGGACTCGGTTTTCTCGGGGCATTGATCGGCAGCCGCCTGAACCCTGAGCGCAGACAACGAATCTATCCGGCGGGCGCGTTTCCTCTGGTGACGACGCTGGCCACGCTCTGGCTGATCATGGCTGGGGGCATGGTCACGGGGATGAACGCCGGTTTATCGGTACCCGATTGGCCGGATACCTTTCACTATGGGATGTTTCTATTTCCGCTGGCGCATATGACCGGGGGAGTGTTCTTTGAGCATACGCACCGACTTTTCGGCTGCCTTGTGGGCTTGGTGACCCTGATTCAGGCCATCTATATCTGGCGGCATGAAAATCGGCGATGGGTTCGCTGGTTGTCCGTCACGGCATTGGTTATGGTCATTATTCAGGGAATGATGGGTGGATTGCGGGTAACCGGGCATTTTACTCTCGCAACAGCCCGACACGATATGGACCCGAGTTCCACACTCGCCGTTGTTCACGGTATTTTCGGACAGATGTTTTTTGCGGTGCTCGTTGCGCTTGCGGCGGCATGTTCACGGGCATGGCAGAGCGGCCTGGTGCAGAAAGCCCGGCCGAGTGCGAAAGTCGGGGTGATGGCGGCCTGGGCACTGGTCGGCATGCTGCTGGTGCAACTGACACTTGGAAGCATTCTCCGGCACGAAGGAAAAATTCTGGCGTTGCACATTACCGGAGCCATCATCGTGCTGATTTTAAGCGTATTCTGCGGGGCACGGGCGTGGGGAGCCAACCCGGATCAGCCAATCCTTCAAAGAATCGGCATCGCCCTGATCACGATGGTATTTTTGCAGGTCATGCTGGGCGTATCGGCCGTCATTGCTCTCGGAGGGCAGGGGCCACTCAGGCATCCGGATATGGCTCAAGCAATTGTCACCACCACCCATCAGGTGGGAGGAGCGGTGCTGCTGGCTGTTGCGGTTCTTCTGGCGGTCTGGACGATGCGACTGGAAAAGCCTCTCGAAACCGAAACCGCGTGAGCTGAGGGATCGCCCCATAAATCCATGCAGTTCGTGCGTCCATTCGAACGATGGCGATTGGCCGATCAACGGCGCTTAACTGCAGCGACTATTATCGCCCCATTGATCATGCCTGGCGCTGGCGGCGGCGCGTCATCCGCCGGATTAATAATTCTTGCTAAACTCTCTGATCCACTTCGCCGAATAGATAGTTGTCAATTCCTGATGGTTCAGAAGTGAACCGGAAGAATGAAGAAATACGGCGAAGAGCTTCTCATGCGTATGGAGATCGCCTCTCGCCTTTACCAATGCGGGTCAGGCCCGGGGAGTACGAACCATGAGTATCCAAGAGATCATCGAAATGTCCAACGATCATATCGTAAAGGGAAACCTCCGCCATGTGGTGGATCCCGTGCGAGGCGCCGGTGACACCACCGTGATAGAATCGGTATTCGAGAGCGGCGGCCATTTTCCTCCGCATTCGCATGAGCAGGACCAGACGCTGCTTGTTCTTAGTGGAGAGGGAATTTTGTTTATCGGTGAAGAGCCACATACGATCAATCCGGATACAGTTATCCGCATTCCGGCCGGGACGCCGCATTGCCTTTACAACACCGGCTTGACGAAACTGCGGACCTTGAATATCTACGCCACCAGCGAACCGACGCTGACCTTTGTGGACGGCCTGTTTCCCGAATCCCGTCCGTTACCCGATGAGGTTGATCAGGTGGAGGAATTGGCGGCCGTGGCGTAACTATTTATCAGCTGGCCGCGAGGGAAGGCGGGAGGAGGTGGAAGCCGTCTGCTGCATCTACGATTGACCATACTGAAACCGGGCAGTTACGAACTCCCGGTTTTTTTCATTTCTGTGTTCTGTTCCATACTTAAAAGCCCGAGCAAGGCGCTCTTGTGCGAATGAAGTAAAATGTTGCGGCCGGGTTAATGGAAAATAGCCCGGCTCCCGGGAGATTTAGTTGATGACTGAGTTACAGGTTCGCACTCGCAGGCGATTTTTTCCTTCATGGTCAGACCTGATGATCGGGCTGAGAATTCTTCGAGCGCGTATTCGTGCCGATCGGACAACCCAGCAGGCTGCTGCGATGACGTATAATACGCTGTTCAGTCTACTGCCGGTACTGGTGTTGGCGCTCGTGATTCTGTCGCTGGTGCTATCCAGCAAACAGATTGCCGGCACGGAACACAGTCTGATCAGCAAACTGGGTCTTTCGGCGGTGCATAATCGAGGTGCTGCCGGCGGCAAATCGACTCTGTTTGTGAATACGATCATCAAGCAGATTGACAAGATGCGCAATGTTCTCCGCAATCCGGGGACCGGGGTCGTCGGATTTGCCACCCTGCTCTGGGGCGCCATCAGCCTGATGAACGTCATCGAGGCGGCATTTGACCATATTTACCGGGTGCGAAACCGGCGCAGTTGGGGCAAGCGTGTGACACTTTACTGGTGCGTGCTTTCGCTGGGGCCGCTGGGGGTGGTCGGATCGCTGTTTCTGACAGCCAAACTGGTTTCCATTGCGGCCGGGGTGCCGCGCCTGGCGATCCTCATCGGGCCGGCGAATTTTCTGGTGGGATATCTGCCGGATTTCATCATCATATTTATTTTTTATAAATTAATTCCTAATACTCATGTCGCCTGGAAGTCGGCAGCGGTCGGAGCGCTGGCGGCCACCCTGTTATGGGAATTGGGCAAGATCGGCTTTGGCTTTTACGTGGCCTACGCCGCAGGGTATGGCAAATGGTACGGCAATCTGGGCCTGATCCCGCTGTTCATGCTCTGGGTTTATCTCACCTGGACATTTCTGCTCATCGGACTGGAAGTGGCATTTATCCATCAACATTTTCCGCTTCTCAAGCGTCGGTACGGCCGCCGCTCCGATGCCAGCGATCTTTATCTGGCCGACCCGCGGTGGGTGCTGCCTCTTTCGGCACTTCTGGTGACGCAGTTTCGCAAAGGGAGCGGAGTGACGCTGGATGGCGCGTCGGAAGAACTCGCCCTGCCGCTGGATACCACGGCACGTCTGCTGAATCTTCTCAGCGAGAGCAAGCTGGTGCATGAGGTTGGCGATAATCCGCCGATGTATGTGCTGGCAAAAGCGCCGGAGAATGTCACGATTTCAGAGCTGCTTTCCGTGGCGCATCATTGTATCCAAAGCCCCGCCGATCAACGTGTCTCGGCGGCCGGTCTGCTCGGCGGCATGACGGATCTGCCTGTCATACGCGAGCTCCACGAGATGGAATCAAAATGGGCCCAGGCGCATACGCTTGCGGACATCGCCCCGGCAACAGTACCGTCTGTTGCCGCCCCACCGGCGAGAGAAACAGACACCACCGCGCCGGGCGTGCCTGCATGAGAAGCAAAACACCACCGGATTTGATCATCGGTCTCATGAGCGGCACAAGCGTGGACGCCATCGACGCGGCCCTCGTCGAAATCGGCAGTCCGATTGACGTGTCCAGCGTCAGAATCCTGGCGCATCATCGGCACCCATGGCCCGGAAAACTCAGGCAGGAAATTCTGTCCGTCATGGCACCGGCCCCATGCTCTGCGGACCGAATCGCTCTGCTGGATATGCGCGTCGCCCGGGAGTTTGCATCGGCCGCGGAGAATCTGCTGCAGAACAGCGGGTACCGCGCCCGGCAGATCACCGCCATCGGAAGCCACGGCCAGACGATCGCCCACGTGCCTCCACTCGGCAGACGCATCGGCTCCACGCTGCAGATCGGCGATGTCTCGGTCATTGCCGCGCTGGCGGGTATTGCCACCGTCGGCGACTTTCGCCCCGCCGACATGGCCTTCGGTGGGCAGGGGGCACCGCTCGTACCGGCAGTCGATGCTCTGCTGTTTGCAGATCCGGAGCGCACGCGCTGCGTGCATAACATCGGCGGCATATCCAATCTGACCTGGCTCCCGGCGAAAAGTCGGCGCCGGCAACTGCCACCCATGGCCTTTGATACCGGACCGGGCAATTGTCTGATCGATTCGCTGGCGCAGCGGTTATTTCAGATTCCGTGTGATCTCGGCGGCCGCATAGCCTCCACCGGCAGGATTGATGAAACTCTTCTTGCACGACTGATGCAGAACCGATACTTTCAGAAGCAGCCGCCCAAATCAACCGGTCGGGAAATGTTTGGCGCCGCCTTGGCGGATCAATTGCTCGCCCGAGCAGACAGGCCTTCGTCCATCGACCTGCTGGCGACGGCAACGGAAGTTACCGCCCGCACCATGGCCGACGCCTATCGAAAACTGCTTCCCACTGTGCCGGATGAAATCAT
>DAHWIP010000174.1:0-5017 GCA_027344975.1 Phycisphaerae bacterium | reverse complement strand
CGCCAACCAATACCACATGGAGTGCTGGCGGAGCGCCGATATGGAAATCGGCGGCCAGGTGCCATGGATTATCAGGTGCCCGCAGATCAGACTGACCAAAATGATGCCGATGGACAGGGGGGGGATGGATATCTGTGTGGAGAGAACCATCAACGGCAAATTCAGATGAAGACGCCGGGCAATGTAAATAGCTAAGATGGTCTGAAGTCCGTAGACTGGAATGAACGCAATCAGCACGCCGATGCCGACGGCTGCGGCAACCAGCGATGATTCGAGAGGCGCACATCCATCGAGGTTCAGGATTTTTCGCCAATGCCTGCGATCTTGCAGGCTTCGCAGGAGGGGGATCGGTTCGTAAGCGCACGGCGGGCGAGTACGGCCGGGTGGGATGGACAAAATGCGAAGCGTGGTCAGGACTATGTTAATCCAAGTTCCGCGTGTGGTATCGATGAACGGGCGAAAATGTGTGACGCGCTTATCCGGCGAAAAATAAATACAGGTGATGGGCGCGGATATCAGTTGCAGGCCCCTCCAAGCCAGCCGGGCAACAATCTCCGTCTCAAAATCATAACGACGCGTGAAGCATCGTACGGAGAGGACCGGCGCCAGAGGATACACCCGTAATCCACACTGCGGATCCGGTACGTCCATGCCGGTCTGCAGCCAGAGCCAGAAACGCGACATATCCCGACCCCGACGGGAATTTTTCGGCGTTGGATGTCGATCAATCTGCCGATCACCGATGATGAGTTCATCGGGGAAGAGTTTTGCTACTGCGATCAAACGCGCCGCGTCCTTGAGATCATGCTGACCGTCCGCGTCGATCGTAATAGCATGCGTACACCCCGCTTGCTCCGCGGCCCGGAAGCCCGTCATGAGAGCGGAACCCTTCCCACGGTTCACTTTGTGCGTATGCACCTGAATTCTCGCGTATGGATGGCTCTTATGAACGGTTTCGATGGCAGCGGCTGTGCCGTCTGTGCTGCCGTCGTTAACCACAATCAGTAATTGGTTGGGAAATTCATCCACGATGTCGCGGATGACCTGCCCAACGGTGAAATGATGATTATAAACGGGCAGCACAATAGCAAGTTCATATCGGCGTTGTAGCATAAGACAATATAATACGCGAAGAGCATGATTCCCTCACGGTTCCCGGCCTGCGAATTTGAGATGCGGTCCGGCTCGGTATGAAGGACTGCTTTCAACCTGACCTGAACACCAGGGAGATGCCTGCCGTAACAAGTTTCGGAAGTTGGGCGGTTGATTGAGTCGTCGGAATTAGTGACTGGTCAGATTTGCGCCGTCTTGTAGAATGCGGCTTCATGATGTGGAGCGTCGGTTTAGGGGCAACCTGCTGTAACCGATGCAGAAAGGACGTTAGCTTGAGAGCCGGAAAGTTAGTTGTAACAGTTTCTGTCGGCGTAGGCATTCTCCTCGGAATGGCGCTGGCCAAGCCATCGGATGCGGGGGCGGCACCGACAGCTGCAGGTGTCCAGAGTAAGTATTTTAATCCTGATCCTGCCCGCTTTCTTTTTGAAAATAAGCTTCGGCCTGGGATGATCGGTTACGGGCTTACCGTGATGCGCGGGGCCAAAATACAGAAATTCAAAGTTAAAATTATCGACGTTATTAAAGATTTCCAGCCGGACATGAATGTGATTCTGGTTCGCTGTTATGGACTGGGATTGCAGAAGTCAGGCATTATTGAAGGGATGAGCGGATCGCCGGTGTATATTGACGGGAAACTCATCGGTGCAATCGCATACGGTTGGCCATACTCCAAGGATCCGATCGGTGGCGTCCAACCCATTCGCCAGATGCTCCGCATTCCGATGCCGAATAAAATGGCGGAGCGGCAGGAGGGGGGGGGATCGGCCATTTCCTGGTTGCTGAACAAGGCGAGGCGTTCAGATGTGCCCGGCTTCAGCACCTTGATTTCCCGCGTCTATCCGCACCATCTTTGGACCCAATCGCCGGCTCGCCGATCGGATTCGTCGAGCAGCGGCGGCATTCGAATGCTTTCAACTCCGCTGATGATCTCCACCGCGGATTCATCCGTATTACGTTTTCTGCGTCAGGGATTGCGAGGTTCCGGTCTCACCGCACTCTCCGGTGGTGGGGCGGGCGTGGATTCCAAACTCGGCGGAGAAGGGCTGCTCAAACCCGGCGCCCTGGATTTACGTCCCGGCGCTGCCATTTCAGTACCGCTGATGTCCGGTGACATGGACATGTGTGCCATCGGCACGGTGACGGCAATCGTTCATCATCATGTTTATGCCTTCGGCCACCGCTTTTTTGCTCAGGGGCCGACGCATCTTCCGGTTGCCGGGGCGTATATTTTTCATGTGCTGCCCATCTACAAATCCTCCTTTAAGCTCGGTGATGCTGCAGGTCCGATCCAGGGATCACTATTAATGGATCAAGAGACGGGAATTATGGGAATCCTGGGCCCTAAGCCCGCCTCTGTACCGATCACCGTGCGTGTGGAATATCACCATCCCACCTGGGTGAAGGTATTTCACTACAATCTTTATCCAAACCGAAACACGACGGTGGAATCCATTGGGGCGGCGATTCTGGGAAGTATGGCCGCCAAACGGAATCTGACCAAGAAAAACGGTAAATACACCGTTCACATCAGTGGGGACGTCCACTACCGGCACTTTTCATTACCGGTCGACTATCGCGCCACGACAGGCAATTTTGATCCCACCAGCGTGCTGCTCCCGATAGCCATACTCAATGACAATCCCTTCCATGATTTGGCGTTTAAGTCCATGGATTTTAATATTTCCATCCACGGTACCTCTCATGCAGTCTCTTTGATCAGTGCATCGGTGGCGCGCCGTGTTGTAAAACCCGGCGGCACGCTCGTCATCTACGCGCGACTCCGACCGGAGCATCAGCACAGTTTCACGGCCGTTATACGTCTTGTAGTTCCGGTCGGCACGCCGAAGGGGGTCTACAACCTGCAGATATCGTCGCGCAGCAATTTGCTGATCGACAATGCATCGATCTTTCCGCAATATTACACGGCCCTGAGCACGGCGTCATTGAAACGGTCAATCCAGTACATCACGTCGTTCAAGTCCGACCGCCTCTACGCCCAACTGGTGCTCAACACGCATGGATTGACAGTCGGCAGCACATCGATGCCCAACCTGCCGGCGAGCCGATTAACCATCATGACGGAAAACCCGCCTGCAAATGTCTATCCGCTGGCGAACAGCATCGCGACGAGTGTGCCGTTGCCGGGAGTTCTCGCAGGCGGCGAGATCGATATTCCCATTACCGTCCGTCGTCATCCATTTGGACGATTTGCCGAACCCATTAAAACTCAACCGTCGCCCATGCCATTCTTTCCAGGTGCCGGGCCACCCCCGATGAATTGACGTGATCCATAAGAGAACTCAACTGATGAAGACTGTTTTTACTGGAGGTCGCATGAAATTGAATGTCGGACTTTTCCTCACCGCAGCCGTGGTGCTTGCCTCCGCATCTACCATGGCTCGGGCTGTAGAGGTTAAAACGTGGAATTTCAATACCGAACGTGCTTATTCGGCTGGAGCTTTTCACCATACCCTTGTTAACAATTACGGTGATTTATCACTAAGCCGCGAAATTTCGTCGCTATTGCCGCATCCTCTTCGTGGACTTATCAATGCGGTGGTGGTGGCCCGCAATGGTCGGATTTATTTCGGCGATTCTCCCAAAGGAAAAGTCTACGAGCTTCATCACGGCAAGCTATCTATTCTTTATGCACCGCCGCCTGGTCGACGGCAGATTCTTGCACTCCATATGCTCGGCGCTCATCATCTGCTGGTGGCGGCGTGCGGATCGCATTCGGCTCTGCTTGATATTCCGCTTCAGGGAGGCGGGCATAAGCCGCGGGTGTTATTTTCCAATCCCAAAGTACGCTACATCTGGGACATTGCGACAGCTAAAAATGGTGCGATTTACCTCGCTACCGGCCCGCACGGCCAGGTGTGGAGTCTTCACCGCAATGGAAAGGCGCACCTGCTCGCCCACCTGCCCGTGAACAATATCATGGCACTGGTGATGAGTCATACCGGCCGCCACCTGATCGCCGGAACCGATGGCGCGGGATTGGTGGTTAAACTCAACGCCGCTTCCGGCCGCTCTTTTGTATTGATGTCGGCCGATCACGCCGAAATATCCGCGCTGGCGATAGGAAAGGGAGGCACGATTTATGCTGCGACAGCGTCGCCGAGTCGCGCAAAAAACAGCGGCGGCTTTTTCAAAACGCAGGCTGCGCCGGATGGAATGCCGGCTTCCGTTCCATCCATGGGGCCGGGAGGCGGAAAAGCGGGAAAAAAGGCTGTACGTCGCCATATGGGACATCTTCCCCTGCCGGTTATGTCCCCGCCCACCTCGGCACAGCCATTTCCCGGTTCGAATGCTTCGAAGAAGCTGAATGCCGTATTTGCCATCGCCCCGGATGGTCGCGTGATGCCGATTCTGGCGGTACCGGACATGATCCTGTCCATGGTGTATATACACGACGCACTGATTCTGGGGACCGGCCCCAACGGTCGACTCATCTCTTACAACCCAGAAACACAGACTCAGATATTGCTGCATCACTTCAAAGAGCACGATATTTTGGCCATGGCCAAAGATGCCGATGGCGGTTTGATGCTCGGAACGGCCAATTTGGGTCAGATTTATCAATTTGGGCCCGGATGGAACCAGACCGGCTCATATACCAGCCGAGTATTGGATGCCAAACTCCCGGCTGTTTGGGGCGTGCCTCACGTTACCGCGATTGTCCCGCACGGTGATACCGTGGCGATAGAAACGCGATCTGGAAATGTGAAATCCGTGGACAAATTCGCTAAATTCTGGAGTCGCTGGTCCGCCCCCATCCCGGCTAATTCGTACCAACCCATTTCGAGTCCGGCGGCACGATATCTTCAGTTTCGCCTTCTGCTGAAGGGCGGACCGAAGCGGCCGTCCCCCGTCGTACAGAAAGTTCGAATTGGATATGAGCAGA
>DAHWIP010000173.1:0-5026 GCA_027344975.1 Phycisphaerae bacterium | reverse complement strand
TTCGACGGCCTGGGCCAGCGTCATTCCCGCCTTCATATCCGCATTGACCGCTGCAACGATGTTGGCGTGCCGTCCCCCCATTCCGGCAGATAGTAATTCCATCCCCGCTTCCAGAGGCAGACCGGCTTTCACCAGCATGACAAGCTGTTCATTGAACGCCTTGAATTCCGCAGCGGTCAGCGGCCCGCCCCGTATCGCAGTTCCGGCCTTCCAGATATCCATAACCCTGAGATTCAATGCTTCGATGGCACTTCGGGCTGACTCTTCGCTTTCAGCATTGATGGTTCCAACCATCTCCTTGCCCGATTCCATCTGCGCGCGATATCCAAAGCTGCATTCAGTCATCGATCTGCTCCTGTGGTCCCAGCACCCTGCGCACCTCCGCCTCATCCGTAAGTCCCGCGTCCACCAGCCCCTGCGCAACAGGCCATAAACCGCCTGACTCCGTCAACACGGCATCCCTGCGGCCTTCGATGATCGCCCGCGAAACCTCGGAGTTCATCCGTAGAAACTCCGCCACCGGCAGACGTCCCCGGTATCCATCGGCCGTTTTTCGTCTCAGAAGCCGCTGGTTGATGAATCCGAAAATACTATTGTTTAATTGATACGCCTCCACGCCCATTTCCAGCAGGCGGCGGACAGCGCCGGTGGGGGATCCGGCGTGCAGCGTGGATAGCAGCCGATGGCCCGTCAGGGCTGCCTGCACCGCCATCGAGGCCGTGGCCGCATCGCGGATTTCACCGATCGCCAGCGTCTGCGGGTCCTGACGCAAAATACTCCGCAGAGCGGTTTGATAGTTCATGGCTCCGAAGGCACTGACTTCGATCTGCGTGACACCGCGGATCGTCCGTTCAATGGGATCTTCCAGCGAAACGATACTCTCACCCCGTCGGCTCTCCGCCAGATGAGCCAGCAGGGCGTAGATCGTGGTCGTCTTGCCAGAGCCGGCCGGCCCGGTGATCACCAGCATTCCGGAATCGGCGGCGCAGAAATCCATCAGAAACCGGTAACTTGCAACGGGAAGATTCAAATCCTCCAGCCGGTGTGGCGCAAGCATATCTGCAGGCATTCGGATCACACCACGCATGCCGTGAACCGTCGGTATCACCGATAGCCGCAGGTCTAAGGGATCAGGTGCATCCACGCGCAATCGCCCTTCCTGCGGAATATCGGTGCGGTAGGTCAGCAGATGCGCCATGACCATCAGGCGATTCATCACCGCCCGGCCGATCTGCAGCGTGAGCGTCTCGACGCTTTGCAGCAGACCGTCGATGCGAAACCGCACTTCGTAACCTTCGCCGACCGGTTCGATATGGATGTCGGAAGCCCTCAACTCCACCGCCCGTGCGATGAGCGCATCCACACGTGGACGAATATCAACAACCGTGTTTGCGGCCGAAGGCATGAACCACCTCAATCTGATCTTGAGATGTTACTCCGCCGGGAATTGAACAGCAAGGCGGCGGCGCGGAATCCCGCGTCCTGCCATTCGGCCGGTTATTGGGGCTCAAAGGGGCCGATCAATCGGGCCTTGATCGCCAAAAATAACGGTATTTCCTTCCGAGCCTGTTCCAGCGCATCGTATCGGCGCCCTTTTGGTGGATGTTTGACGCTCGTCCACTCCTCAAGATGTTCGATCAAAAAGCCCGCCGACGCCATGGTGTTCACATACGCCTGCAGCGGACGGTGAAAGGTATAAGTCATTTCGCCGGCCGCTGCGCCGGGGTGCATCTCGATGGCGAATTTACCGCTGGTGAGGTATTGCCCGACCGTGCGAAGCTGTCGATTATTGGCGGCATCAAAGTGCCAATTGCTGGCGCGTGGAATGCGAAAGCATGGATGAACCATGACAACCACCAGTGCCGACTGCGGTTTGAGTAATCGGCCAATCGATTCCCAGACCGGCGAAAGGGGCGTCATATTGGTGATCGCCAGAACACAGCAGGCGGCGTCAAATCGCGCTTCACCGGCCGGGATGGCCGCGTCGAGATGGCGGGCGTCCCCTTGGTAATACCGTTCCAACTGCGGAAACTCCATTCGCTGCCGGGCAAGCTGAATTAAATCAGCCGCCAGATCCACGCCCGTCACCCGTACGCCGTCGCGCGCAAAAGCCCGACAGACGACACCCTGCCCGCAGGCGACGTCAAGAAGGCACATGCCCGATTCCAATTTCAGCATGCGCTTGAGACCGGGAATAATGGTTTTCTCATGATGGATATGACCGCGATCACCGACCAGTTCATCATACCAATCGGCGGACTGATTCCAGTCGCTCGTCGGCAAAGCCTTCCGTTCTTTGGAATTCGGCAATCTGGCAGCTTGATTTTTGTCACGGTTATTTTTCATCATGCGTCTGATCTTACCCCCGCACCGACAACCTGAACGGCCTCTGAGCTCTGTCCTGCCCCCGAGAATCTACCCTGTTCCGTTCCTCTCGGCGCACCCGGCGCATTGCCGGCCGGTGAGTTACGATTCGATACCAGAGCCTCGAAAACCGCCAACAATGCGACAAGCGCCAGAATGCCGGGCATGAGCGAGGAACCTGCATTGGTCTTTTTGATCACCGCCAGTAATTTCTGAGCGGTGGACGCTATCAGCACCGGATGCTTGAGTTTGACCATCTTGGCCAGAACCGCCGCCGGCGTTGGATGAAGATTGGCCTCGGAGCCGGGGGGATTCACCACAAACATTCCTGACGTCTTGCCGTCAAAACTCGTCCAATGATAGATGCCGGTCCGGTCGGTTTGGTCAAAAATCCAGCGCGGGCGATGCGTGCCCTTCGCATCGGGCTTGATATTAATAACTGTCGCCAATTTCGGCAGCGTCACATTGACGCTCATGGGCGCAATTCTCTGCGGCACCGGAAGGTCGATCCGGTCCCCCGGTTCATAGGCGGAGTTACGGGCGGCGGTCGCCGCATTACCCAGAGCAATTCGCACCATCAGCGGCAAAAACACCGAGGTGGCTCCGATGTTGGACCAGCCGCCGGCCGGCGACGAGGTGAACGTATAAATCCGTCCTTTCCCCAGTGCCTGATCGGTCAGCAGCACCCGCCCGCTGCTGACGGACATCAGGACGCCTGCGGATTGATCCATCGACGCGATGCCCCACATATTCGCCACCACAATCCGCTGAAAGGGGCTTTCATCGGCAAACAGATGTCCGCACAGGTAGCTGCGGGTATCAACGGTGCTGACCTTCTCGCCGCGGATGCTGCTGATCAGGCGAGTCAGTGAACCGGGCAGCAGACCGTGCGGTAGCAAAACAGTATTATAAAAATGCGGATTTATTCCCGGCCCCAGCAGCCAGCACAGGCGCCCGCCGTCTTTAACAAATTCCGCCAGATGACGGGTTTCCGCAGGCGTAACCTGCGGGACATCGCATAAAAATACCGCGCCGTACCGCGCCAGATGGATGGAAGGGAGGTTTTGGAGGTCCACCGTCCGGGGAATGATACTCCAGGGCTGGTTGGCCGAGGAGATGCTTCCGGAATACGGGGCCAGGGCTGCGTCAACGTAAAATGCCGCCGCACCGGGCGCCGGAGGAACAGAGTTGCCGACCACCAGCGCCCGAATTTTTGCCGCAGCTTTAAGAATCAGCCGCCGATGATCCGCCCACGGCAGTACGCCGCTGGGATTATTGATGTTCGCTTGAATCAACTGCCATCCCGGTTGGGTCAAGACGCAGTGCAGTCGAACGTGACGCACCGATTGACTTGTCCCCGCCGGGCCCAATGACACTCTGGCGGTAGAGGTGGGCAGCGGCCGTCCATTGAGCGACAGCGACAGTGAGGGGACCACCGCGGTCGAGCCGTTATTAACCACTCGGGCCTCAAGCGTGATGTGGCTGCCCGCGACCGCCTGACCGCGCAGTACCCGGAATTGCTCGATCGCGACATCATCCGGCGCGGCTCCCGCCGCCATCGGCATGAGCACCAACTGCACTGCCGGCAGTTTCTTCAATGCCGCAAACATGTTCGTTTCCGATGCCGCCGGACCGGCAAAATCAGAAATAATAACCAGCACCTTTTCCGGCATGCGGCTCGCGGCCAGGAGCCGTGTCGCTTTTGCGACCAGTTCCGCCATGGGCCGGGCCCGCCCAACACTCTGCACATGCTGCAACCGTCCCGCAGACGCAATCAAATTGGCGCTCAGCGCCTCCGGCACCGGTTCAGTTCCTGGATTGGTCAGCAGCACCGCCTCTCGAGCCGGATGGAGGGTGCGCACAATCAGCTCCCGGGCCAGATGCGCGGCACGGGATAATCTCGTCCGGCCGCCGACTTGCGCCAGCATCGACTGCGAATTATCCAGAATGATCACCACGGCCGCATTGGAACCGTCAAAATGTACCGCAGAATCAGGGAATAAAGAATTGGTGGTCAGACCGAAGGCCGATACCCCCAGTGCGCCCAGTCCTGCGATCAGCACCGCAATGATGGCCGCCCAGCGCCCGGGCGGGACGGCAACGGGACGTGGTGTCGGAGTTGGTGCGACACTCGATTTTGCAGACCGGTCTGCGCCGCCCGCGTGTTTCGGCCGCTCAAGATAATTGACCAGCGCTGCGACGGCCGCCGCCGATGCCACCAGGCCGACAAGCAAAAGTAGAATCATGCCGTAGGCCAGCTCCGGTGTGCCACCGTGGACCAGAGGGCCGGCAATGGCCATGGCGATCAGCGCAAAGACCGCCATACGCATCAGCAGCAGCAGAAACTGCTGAATCTGTCGCTTGCGGACCGTTTTCTGGGCGGTAATACGCAGAAACCGCAGTGTGGAAAACGGCACGACCGGCGAACGGACACGGTTGAGCAGGTGCAGCAGAACCGGAATCCCCGCCGCAAGCAGACCGATGAGCAGAACCGGATCACTGAACGTCAGTGCACCGGGAAGAGCCGTGGTCATCAGTAAATTGCCGGTCATAAATCTCAATTCGTCTCAGCGGCGGGATGTGCGCATGAGCAGACTCCGTATCTGCGCATCCCAGGGAACATCCGTCCTGGCCAACAAATAATCAATTTTCGCCCGGCCGC
>DAHWIP010000172.1:0-5037 GCA_027344975.1 Phycisphaerae bacterium | reverse complement strand
GGGGGCTGATGCACCGCGATCGACGGCGAGGCTCGAGGGGCCCGCTCGGCATCATCAGGCTCCGACCATCAGGAAGTGGCATCGGTCAGACGTTCAAAAACGGCTTTACATGGAGATGACGGTGGATATTAAAAACGTCCCGAATCCGATTGATGGTGCCGGCCCGATCAAAGCCACCCTGAGCAACCTGTTTTACGGGTGGGGCTACAACTTTTACCGCAGAGAAAACCAGCTCAGGGCCGATGACCTGCTCGTGCGTGGGAAAATCAGCGAATTGCTCGGGCAGATTCGTACCCATCTATCTGATTTAACTGCCGCGTTTCGTGCAGATCATCTGCCGCCTCCGAGTCGCGAGCATCCGTTTCCTGATTCAGCGGCAATTCATACCGTTCAGATGCTTGAATCCTTCATCAAAGACATCGAGCAGTTGGAGGTCAAAATCCGAACGGCCGCGGTGCCGGAGATGGACCGCATTAACCAACGGCATCGCAACGAACAGGCCACGCTGGAAGCGCTCACCGCAACCGATCTTGAACTCGTGGGCGAAGTTTTGACTCTGCAGCAGGCCATATTAAATCTTTCCGATGCGCAGGCCATCGCATCAAATGGCCTGCAAATCTTCAAAGGTTCACAGATTGAGGCAGTCTGGACGCGGCGCCAACAAATTCTCTCTGGTTTGGTTTGACGTCTCACCCGCTGATCAATTCCCCACTGACCTTCTTTCAGCGTCAAACCCGTCATAGCGGCCTTTCGGAATAAGGCTCCCTGCTCGTGCCACGAGTGCTATGAGCCGCCTGGGATGCGGCATCCACCGGTCATCATCAAGTGCGCAGCGCCCCGCGATCAACACTCTCGACGCACAATCCAACATGGGGGGGCGATCTGAGCGCGTAATCTTGCCAACTCATGACAGACTGACGCGCAGAAATTTAACCGCGTCGGCAATCACCGCACCATTGGCCTCATTGGTCAATTTCACATAAAGGGGGTCGTGATATCGGCCGACGAGATGCCATCTGGCCGGCTCGTGTGAAAAGTCGATCTTGGTGACACTTTCCCCCTGCTCCGTTACCACCGTGAACGGGGCGTCGGTTGCAAGTTTGCCGATCGACGGTTTGCCGTAATAGATATAGATATCAAAATCGCCGAGTTTCGGGCAGTCCGTGCGCCAGATGGCATAGTGCGATCCGTTACCGCCTTCGGTCCAGAAACAGCCGCCGTTATAATTTTCACTTGCGGGAACCGTATCTGATTTCCAATGCCCCCCTTCAATCATCATCTGACTGCCGATCGTCATTTCATCCACAATCAGATTTTTGAACGGAAGTGTGTAGATTCGCCAGCGGCGCAGTTGAAGCCGGGTTGCGGGTTCATATTTTTTCAACCATTCATCCAACTGAAGTCGCAGAGCTTTGAGTTCCGGAGGATTTTGGTCAATGATGTTGTGGAGTTCCTGCGGATCGGATTCGAGATCAAAAAATTTCTCCGCGCCGGTCCATAGGCTCCGGGTGAGTTTACTCTTCATACTGCGGACGGCACGCAGCGGCACTTCCACATCCTCTTCGCAGAATACATAATCCCGCACTTTTTCGCGATCGCCGGTGATAAGCGGCAGCAGGCTCTCACCGGAGGCGCCCGGAATCGCCGGCAGGCCCGCATACTCCAGCAGCGTGGGGGCAACATCAATATTGCATGCTAAAGATTCAACAACTTTCCCCTCCGGCACGCCCGGCCCCGCGAGAATCAGGGGAACGTGGATATCGGTGTCATAGCACGACCGGTGGTCGAACGTCTGAAAATCCTCCGGATGTGAGTAAATCAACTCACCATGATCGGAAAGGATCGCCACCAGGGTGTTGTCGGTCAGGCCGAGTTTGTCCAGGTGATCAAGAATTTTGCCCACATACCGGTCGACGAAGTGAATTTTGCCGTCGTAAAGCTGATAAAGACGCTCAATAGCCTGTTGGTCGCCGAGCATGGCAAGGCGCTTCAGCGGCGCATCTTTAATGTTATATCCGGTATCGTGAAGATGGATATACGGGCCTGAGGCGAAGATGTCATCCTCGGGCGGCGGATTATACGGAGAGTGCGGCTCGAGAAAGTGGACATACAGAAAGAACGGTTGTGCGGCGGGGTCCTGTCGCTTGTCAAGCCACGGCAATATCTTTTCTGTCATCAGCGGCGCGTAAAGATCGGTGTGTCCGGTGCGCTGGGTAATGTTCACATCATTGCGGCTCCCCTGAAACTGATAGTATTCATCAAAACCTCGGCCGGTGAGCTCGCGACCGGCGAGACCGTTCCCCACAAAAGCCGTGGTGTAGTACCCGTGGTAGGCGAAGTGCGGCGCCAGCATGGGTGTGTTGTTTGGAATTAAAGGCATGTCGGAGTGCCAGAAAAGGGTAACTCCGTGCTGTGAGGCGTACAGCGATGTATGCAGCGATGCAAAAGAGGGTGTTGTCCATGAGGCCACAGTGAAAAATTTTGAAAACCGAACGCCGCGCTCCGCCAGCCGGTCAATGTTGGGTGTGGTAAGGCGGGGCTGCCCGAAACAATGAATCTGATCGGCGCGAAGCTGATCCATGGCAATGATGACGACGTTCGGTTTTCGTTGCTGAGATTGCGTCGACTTGGCCGACGCGGATTGAGTCAGGGCGCTCGTGCCAGCCAGGCCGGCAGCTGTTCCGCCGACGAGTTTTACAAATTTACGACGTGTTACATCTGCCATGGTCATTATCTCCTATTGATTTCGATCAAAACAGCAGTCCAGCTTTGTACTCATTTTTTCTACGATGCGTCACCGAAAATTGTTCGCACATTGAGCACTCCTCTCGCCGAAGCCTAAAACCATGCTGAATCATTGTCAATCGAAAATAATGCCCATTCATTGCTCCATTAAATCGCTGAGTCGGGCCGGGCGATTGCAACCAGATGCCGCCTGGTGTCGCACTTCAGGCTGGGCAAGCGAGAAATACCGGGTGAGACCCGTTGATGGCGATTCCCCGCAAAATATCTGCGCAGCCTACCGAATCAAAATGGACCATGGATCGCCTAAAAGTTCCTCTCATTTTCGCGCCGTAGCGCCACCGGGGGGCCGAGCACCTCTGATAGTATCCACGCCGTCGTTGAGCCGCGATGGCTGCTGAGGATTCGTTGAATCTGCTGACTCATGGGAACGGTCCCGCCAACGGGCTTATCGGCAGGTCCCTTCCCGGAATCGCGCGAGGCGGAAACAGGTTCCTTCTTGGCCGCAGATTTAGCCTGGCCCGCTACCTGTGCCTCTTTAGCCCCGGGCAACGGTCGATCACGATTTGGCGGGACGCTTCCACGCCCAGGATTCACCGCCCCCCGCGGAATAGCGGCTCTCGCCCCCACTGAAGGGCGATTGACCGAATCCGGCGGTGATGCGGGAGAACGGTTGACGGCGGTGCGGCCGAGGCTGGGTTGACGAGGCGGCTGAGTTGTTCGAGAAACCGGATCTGGCCGGATTTGCGAAGTGGCGATTCGAGTTGGGTTCTGCGCGGGCGGTGAAACGGGGCGAGCGGCGGCAGGGCCGCTTCCAACTCGTGTCTGCATACGCCGCTGCTTCTCAATCTCCGCCAGTTGCGCAACGGTGATACGACCTTTTAATATGTCTTCCATCAGTTTTTGCTGATCAGACGGCGACGGCACCTTGGGAGGCGGCTGCGGTGATTCCGGCATGTTAATTCTCCCGCGTCAGAACAAGACGCCACTTACGCTGCTTATGCGCGATCAACTTGTCGAGGAGGCGGAACCGGATGTATCGCCACCGGCGATACTTTCCCGCATCTTGGTATCGGCTTGAATGTTCTTCATGCGGAAATAGTCCACAACTCCGAGATTACCGTTGCGAAACGCTTCGGCCATCGCAAGCGGAATCTGTGCCTCCGCCTCAATGAGCTTAGCACGATTGAATTGTGCCAAAGCCTTGTTTTCCTGTTCAAGGGCGACCGCAAGAGCACGGCGTTTTTCCGCTTCAGCCTGAGCAAGTTGTTTGGCGGCATCGGCACTGGCAATCTGAAGTTTGGCTCCAACATTATCACTCACGTCCATATCAGCAATATCGATGGAGAGAATTTGAAACGCTGTGCCCGCATCCAGCCCCTTTGACAGAACCATCTTACTGATCATGTCGGGCTGCTGGAGAACATGCTTGTATGAATCCGCCGACCCGATCGCCGCGACGATTCCCTCCCCCACACGGGCGACGATCGTCTCCTCGCCGGCACCACCCGTGAGCTGGTGGATGTTGGTTCGCACCGTCACCCGGGCCTTGACCCGCAGTTGGATACCGTCTTTCGCCACGCCGTCATGAGTCTGACGTCCGCTGTTGGCATTGGGCACATCGATCACGCGTGGATTAACACTGGTCTGCACCGCATCGAGCACATCCCGACCGGCGAGATCGATCGCCGCCGCCTGCTGCCATGGCAGGTCGATCGATGCCCGATGCGCGGCAATCATCGCAGTTGCCACGCGACTTACATGCCCATTGGAAAGATAATGGGATTCCAGTTGCTGGGTGGTGATGTCCAGTCCCGCCTGTACCATGGCGATCTTCGCCGATACAATCACGCGGATATCGACCTTCCGCATCTTCATCCCGATGAGATTGGCCATGCTGATATCCGCGCCGGCGGAAGATGCCTGCATCCAGATTTTGAAAAACGGCCAGATCACCACCATGAAGATGATCGCGGCCACCACCCCCAGAACGATTAAGGTCCACATCAGCGCCATATTCGGTTCCTCCCCAGAAGAATGAAAGTCTCTCCGTTCCGAGCCGAGGATATGACTCGCCCGCGGCCGTGTCAACCGGCCTCGGCTGCGTTATATCGTGGAAACTGGCTTCTCGGCGGCCCTTACCCTGCTGCGGCCAACTCTCCATCCATACTCAACCTTGGTCATTTCAGCTTTTGCTCGATGCCAATCCCGCTTCAATGCTCCGCTCATACTGGATGATACTGTTGCAGCATCAGTTGTAATCGAGTAATCCAGTTGGTATGATAAAGCTCTGAT
>DAHWIP010000171.1:0-5083 GCA_027344975.1 Phycisphaerae bacterium | reverse complement strand
CTGAACCAGCGGTGATAAAAGCTGTACGACACATATCCACCGAGTTGTTCGTAGGTAAAGACCGAAATACCCTGCGTACCGCCGAGGATATTGGCGATGTACCCGTCCCCCAGATGGGAGCTCTGGTGAAAAAATCGGGTATAGAAAGACCAGTTTCGGTGTCTGAATGCGAAATATCCCCCCACCTGATAATCATTATTCTGCAGATCCACGTTCGGAGCATTGGTGTTGAAATAGGCGTAATCGGTCCCGAACATGCCGGTTTCCCATTGCCAATGGCGGCCCAGATTTCCGCGATACAGTGGCACCGTTCCGCCGATCGCCACCTGCACCACTGCATTGAGATTCGCCGGGTGATACGGGGCATAATTGGCATAGGCCGCCGAGAATCCGGGCCACTTCGGGTCCGCCAGCAGAGGCGTAAATAATTGGCCCGGAGGTAGAAAGCCGGTCGGCATGCGGTAAAGATGGCGGCGGTGAAGCACATTGAATCCAAAGGCCCAGGGGGACTGCCGCAATTGCTTGGGGATCGGAACGCTCGCCGGAACTGACGGCTCCATCCCGACGGGCGTGGGGGCCGTTGTGCTGGAAGTTGCCGGCGGTGTGCCGATGGCCGGCGCCGCTGGAGATTGGGCAGCTGGCGCGGCGAAAATAACCTTCCGTACGCCTTTGATCCTGCCAAGTTGCCGGGCAATCGCCTGTCGATTGACGTCGGCGATATGTGGTGGCAGGCTTAGGTAGATAATCCCATCGCGAACTTTAATATCTGCGGCAGTTATATGATCGGCGTATTGAAGCTCTGCGGCGGCGTAGCCTGCAATATATGCATCCTGTGGCGAGGCCCATACCGCATGCCCGGCCGGAAGCAACATGAACAGAGCGACTACCATCCATCGCGATGATTTCATACCCATCCTCACAGAGAGACAACAATATGAGTTATTCCGTTAGTTTCGCGCCCTTATCCCGCGACAACTGCGAGATGGTGCGATGCGTTCGCCCTCGATGACGCCTCATCACCAACGCGTGGGGCGGGTTTTGGTTCGGGTGGCGGCGATACCGGCCTGCCGCCGGTGATATCGAGCATTCGCTGCAGGCTGACGCGCGACCAGTACCGGTCGTAATCATTAACGCGGATTTGATTCATAACCCGTCCCTGTGCAAGATGATCCAGCACATGGAGCAGGTGGGGAGGATCGATCCGATACATCGTGGTGCACAAACACTGACAATCGGAAAGGATGACGATCTGCTTGTCCGGATGCGATTTGGCCAGACGATTGACCATATGCACTTCCGTCCCCACGGCCCATTTGCTTCCCGGCGGGCTTTCCCGAATGGTGCGGCCGATGAACTCGGTCGAGCCAACCATATCCGCTTTCTGCACCACTTCCCAACGGCATTCCGGATGGACGATGACCCGGATGCCTTCAATCCGCCGCCGGATATCGTCCACATGTTCAGGGCGGAAGAGTTGATGAACGCTGCAATGCCCCTTCCAGAGAATAAAATTGGCCTTTGCAATCTGCTCATCGCTCAGTCCGCCGCGCATGGCCCGGTAATCCCACGTCACCATCGTGTCCAGACCGAAGCCCATCTTATAGGCGGTATTCCGCCCCAGATGCTGATCCGGAAAAAATATTATTTTACGCCGCGGAACGTCCCCCGGCTTCTGGCCGTTCAGGGCCCACGTGAGGATCTTCTCGCAGTTGCTGCTGGTGCACACCGCTCCGCCATGTTCTCCTACAAAACTTTTCACCGCCGCACTGGAATTCACATAGGTGATCGGAATGAGTTCAAAATGATCCAGACCCCGGCATGCCTCGGTGATGATGTTCCATGCATCGACCACATCGTCCGCCTGTGCCATGTCCGCCATCGAACAACCGGCCCCCATATCCGGCAGAATGACTTTCTGATGCGGAGATGTCAGCACATCGGCCGATTCGGCCATGAAATGCACCCCGCAGAAAATAACAAATTCCGTTTCGGTCAGTTCCGCCGCCTGCCGCGATAGCTGGAATGAATCGCCCACGTAATCGGCAAAGGCCACCACATCATCCTGCTGGTAATGGTGCCCGAGGATCACAAGCCGTTTTCCAAGCGTCTTTTTGTGCTCTGCGATACGCTCCAGCACGGTTGCCTTGGGCATCTGCAGATACTGTTTCGGGATCGGCTGCTGCCATTCCATGGATTAAACCTTTCGTCAATCGCCACTCGGCTTAGCCTATTATAGAACGCTCTGGGGGAGTTTCCGAATTCTTAGCGGCCATATTTTAAGCGGCCGCAGGCGGCAGGGCGGCCGTGGCTTTTCCTCTCCGGTCGGGTTACGCCCATAATCCACGCATCAAGCTCGCCAGTTGATCCGCGCGGTGCTGGCATTCGCTTTGGGCTGCTGCTATCAGCTCGTTCCGCGACGGACGTCCCCGACGGAGCAATTTCACAATCGCGGCGGCCAGACGACGTGGGTCGTTCGGTGGAGCGGTTGCCGCCAAACCCGCCAGCGGCTGGGCCGACTGGATCTGGGCCGTCGCAGTGGCAATCACCGGCGTACCCACTGCCGCCGCCGCCAGCATCGGCGCCAGGATCACCGGGCCCTGGGCCGCCAGCACGCACACATCGGCACCGGCCGCCAGTTCCTGCCAGGGCGTCGTTTCCGGCTCCAGCACTACGAGGTCCGGATTCGCCAGATCACCAACAAATTCCAAAATCCGCTTCTGTCGTTCCCGGTTGATGCCCCAATGTCCCGTCGGCAGCGACATGACCACTTTGACATCCGGCATGATCTGTTCCACGATCGCAGCCGCCCAGAGTGCAATATCGACTCGCACCGCCGGCCCGGCATCGGTGATAATTAATATTCGCGGCCCGCCGGATTGCGAAGGAATCTCCGGCATCGAATGGCGGGCATCGGAGCCCTCCGTTTCATCAACTTGTCCCGACTGAGCCTTCGTGTGGGTTGTGATCGCCACTTCGCTGGAGGGCTGGGCGTGGTCCGTTTGTTTAATATCCGCAGTAATCAGTCCGCACCAGCCCTGCTCGCAGTAACGCAGGGTGGTTGAGCCGGACATCAGCGCCTCACCCCGGTCGAACCCTACCGCCGCCCGCCGGCCCGGTACCAGCCAGTGTGCATAAAAAGCCGGCGAAAGATATGGCTGTGAAGGTGGAATAAAATCAATACAGAGCGGCACGCGCCTTGCAGCCGCCCATCCCGTATGCTGAGCCCAATTTCCCCATAATCCGACGGCGTGGGGCTCGATGGCCTTGACGGCCCCGGCAACACCGAAATACGTGGCCGGGTCATATCGCCCCAGGCTCCGGTGCCACATGATCCGCTCCGCCGGGATGCCGGCTCGGGTCGCCGCCGCGATCCCGTCGTAGTGGCCCAATATCAGCAGATGCGCATCGTCATCCGCCGCATGCCACAAAGCGGATAACAACTGCAGGCCGGATCGGCCGATCGTCGGATCTGCAACATGTAGCAATGATTTCAAAACGTCGCCTCGCCCGCATTCCATCGACCACCCCGATTCTCGTCGGAGCCGGTCAATTCCACATGATATCGCGTGTATTAAACACCGGCCCATCGGTGCATGTGAGCCGATAGACCCAATCGGTACTGCCGGGCGGCTTGAATTTGATAATGCAGCTCTGACAGGTCCCCATGCCACACGCCATCGGCTGCTCCAGCGACGCCAGACACGTTACCCCATGGGCCTGCGCGCACGCCGCCGTGGCCTGCATCATCCGGGTCGGTCCGCAGCAGCAGACCACAACTCCCCGCTCGGCATGCTCTCTCAATACCGCATCCAACGCCGTGGTAATGCGCCCCGCCACGCCCAATGACCCGTCGTCCGTCGTAACAATCGTATCTATCCCATGCCGCGCAAAATCCTCAATGCACGGCTTCGGCACCGGAAGTGTTGAAGGCCCACCATCGATCACCTTCAGCGGCAGAAGTTCCTTTCGTTGCACTCCAACCAGCGCCGTCGTCGGAATGTTTGCTTTTGCAAGGCGCTCGGCGAGATAAAGCATCGGCGGAATCCCCACACCACCCCCCGCCAGCACCACCCGCGGCGTCCCGGATGGAATATTGAATCCGCACCCCAGCGGGCCCAGCAGACTTACCGGATCTCCCGCCCGCAAAGCTGCATCGTGCGCGTCATTTTCCCGATCACCCGATAGATGATCTCGACCGTTGATACAGCCCCGTCAACCGTGTGTGCCGCGATGGAATAAGGACGCCGCAGCAGGGGGGCCGGTGTCCGGAATTCCTCTCTGCCAAGCTGTCCCGGTCGGGCTCCCGGCGCCCATTCGGTGATACGGTACCCCGGCTCCGGTACATCAAGCCGTGTGTGCAGCTCGATGAACTGCCCGGGACTTGAAGGCGGAAACTCCATGACCTTCAGCACCAGTCGATAATGCTCCTCGCAGAGCGGAATATTTTGCTCCACCCGTGCCGTGAACATCCCCCGTTTGCTGTTGCGCCCAGTGATCATCGCAATAAACATAGCCGGAATGGTCGGTAGTTTCCACGCCGGGAGTCTTCCGGGCTTGCTGGGCGTGGCAATTTTTGCGGCGGGCTGGTACGGGCGTGCCGGGGCAGAGTGTTACCAAAAAAGGCAACGGCGGCTTTTTACCGTATCCTCGTTAGGGGTCCCAGTGGCCGCGGGTGGGGTGCTGTTTTCACCGCAGGTTACTCAGAGGTTCGCAGAGGTTAAGGGTATTGAGGTCGTAGGATAGCGATGCCGCCCGCTCTGATGTCCCGATCCCCGATTGAGTCTTCATTAGCCGCGACCAAAACACGGCCTCAAAATGGACTCGTCTCAAGAATTATTAGGCGCGACGGCGGTGCACGGAAGTTGCCGCCTGTTTGCATCCATCCAAAACATTTGATAGTAGCCCCTTTTTTCTTCGCCAATTGCTGGTTTTTGGTGCCGGTGCTGATGCGGCGTACTTTGCCCGACATGCAGTGCTGGATGTAGTACACAAATCCGCGACGGATGAGACTTGCCATGATTCACCACGATTAAGGGGTTGATATCCGGCGGGTTTCGATTTTGTGTACGGTTTTGTGTACAGG
>DAHWIP010000170.1:0-5102 GCA_027344975.1 Phycisphaerae bacterium | reverse complement strand
AAGTCAGGGAGACTTCCGCCATGCCGAGAGGTTTTCGGGTGGAAGAGCCATTGAAAATGACATCGAGCATGCCATCGCCGCGCAGGCTTTTGGCGGACATTTCTCCGAGCACCCATTTCACGGCGTCGACGACGTTGGATTTGCCGCAACCGTTGGGGCCGACAATCCCGGTAATGCCGGAATCAAATTGGAATACCGTCGGATCTGCAAATGATTTGAAGCCTGCGAGTTCAAGGGATAATAATTTCACCGGCGGACCTCCTTGTCTGTCGAACACCCGGGTAAACTTGCCGATCGGAACACTTCGGCGTGAATCGGGCGCCGTGTGTCAAACCATCGCTTACGCCCAACCACAACCCGTAGTGGCCCTAGCGACGAGATTATACACGCATATGGGTTACAAAGAAATCATCCGAACCGTCGTTCCCATATCCTTATTTCATAAGTGGATAGCGACACTCGGAGAGCGACAATCCGCGAATTTTTCAGGTACTCGGAAGCTTGGAAGCCGAGACCACGCTTCAAAGCGTCAGATATCCGAACAAGCGATTCGCCGCTCATGAGAACGTGGCAATCACGGCGGACACGCAGATGTCAAAACAGTCGTGCAAACAAAACGACGCAACAGCACCGAAGGTCGGAGAGGGCGATGTTGTTCAAACGCCCGGCAAAGGCGTATACTCCCAACTCTGGTTCGTAGCTTTAGGAGAATTGCGAAGTATGTCAGATGTTCAGATGTTACTTGATGAAGCTCAGCGGCTTGGAACATTAATAGGCCGTCAGGAAGCAGTTAAAACATTTCGTGAGGTGACCGCTCAAATTGATCTGGATGTAACCGCGAAAGGGTTGCTCTCTGAATTTGAACAGTTGATGGAAACGCTGGCGATGAAAGAAGCGACCATGCAGCCCATTGAGGTCGCGGAGAAGCAGAAGTATCAATCCCTTCAACAGAGTATGGCGATTCATCCCCTGATTCAAAAGCTGATGGCTGCCCAGACGGATTACTCCGATTTGATGCGCAAAGTTCAGGAAGCCATCAACAAGGGCGTGTCGGAACCGGCAGGTGGCGACGATTCCAAGGCAGTGGCCGCAGCGTCTTCAAAAATCATTCTGGAATAGGTGGCGCCCCCAAGGCTGAAGACACCGGCGGGTGAACCTCTTCAAGATGGTACCCCGTATCTGGAAAAAGCGTCGCTGAATCATGGTTTCTCAGGGTTTACGCTCAAACCCGTCCGGTGACCGAGTGGATGCAGTGGAAGCTGCAGCGGTTCGGGCGTTGGCTGAAACTTTCTGGGAAACAACAGAACTTGGCGTCCGCTCAGCGCTATCCCGGGGCCCGATTTCTGCAGCGCCCTGGCCTGAGAGCGGATGCTCGCGAGGCCGGCCAAAATCGAAATACGCTGGTTTTCCAGCTTTAACTTTTGCGATTGGGCTTGGGCCAGATTCGCCATGTACACGTTCAGGGCGGCTTGGGTGCCGTAGTCGTAATAGTTGTACTGGTACGCGTTAATCACCTGCTGCGTCTCCAGCGTTCCTATGGCATTTTTAATACTGGTAATTTGAGCGTCGGTCTGGTGAATCTGCTCCAATACGGATTTCAGTGCCAGCACGGTACTGTCATAGCTGGCCTGGAGTGCCTGCTTTTTCTGTTTGAATACCGCGAGCTTGATTGCCATGATTTTATAAATTTTGGCATTCACCCAGGTTCCGCCCACCCGGTAAAGCCCCCGGCGGGCCATTCGTTTTTCCATTTCCCGGTCCGCAGATGTAAAACTGCGTCGCAGATTTTTGAACAGGAGCGCCTGACGATCCCCCTTGTACGCTCTCAGTGCCGCATAAATGTTATCAAGCACCTGACGATTCCCGCTGTCAATGGCCAGCGCCCTGCTGAAGAGGAGTAACGCCCGCGGCTTGCGGTGAATCTCGAAGTTAATGACGGCCGAGTTGTTCAGTGCCGTGATGTTATGCGATGAAAGTCGCCGTGCCGTTCTGAAATCCCGCCTCGCAACCAGTAGATGATTGAGCCGGAACTCGATGACCCCTTTTGTCGTCCAAGCACTCACCGACGAGGGGAGCAAGCGCGTTGCAGCATCCACCAAATGAAGCGATTGAGTCAGACGCCCCCGATGGTAAAGTTGTATGGCCCTCCGTATGTCGCGATCCACCTTCGTCCTGATAATCGCCAACTGGGAGCGTGATATCCAATGCAATCCTACCTTGATAAGATGAAGTTTTTCATACTGCCGATATTTGATGAGTGCCTTTTGAGCCTTGGCGAGCGAAGCCGAATGAGGATCAGCGGCTATAAACTGCCTGAGCATGGCAATGATGTTCGGCAGGCTGGACGATCGCGATATCTCGTAATGAAGCAAAGTCCATTTGTGCCCCTTGGCCTGCGCCGAATTTGGATTCGGCGCAAGGATTACGCCGGTCACGTCGGTAACAGGAACGGAAAATGATGGCCCGTTGTAAGGCTCGATAACGTACTTGTTTCCCTGGCGGTAAAAACTGCCGCTGATGCTATGGCCATTTTTAAGTGTGATGATGTCCGCGGAAACCGACGCGGCTAATGTCAACGCCAGCAAACCGAATATCGTAACGGTCCTCAGATGGCCTGATTCGCTTCTCATCATGCACCATCCTGCAAGCACAAACGCAGTGGCCGGGACCGCCGTTGATCGGTCTCCTCTTCTTCCCTATCTCCCTAGTGTTATTTTAGCACCCGATATACCAATATCAACATTTGATTTTCAGCAAATACCTATTCTGCGACGATTTCGCCATCTCGGCCCGTTAGGATTTACCTCCGGACTCTCATGGGTAGCTGCAGCGAATGGTTGACCGGAGTCCACCACGCGGCGTCCATTCGCTGATAACGGTAAGGCGACGAGGCTTAAGCAATTTCAGCAGTTCATCAAAAATGACGTTCGTCACATCCTCATAAAATATGCCCCGATTGCGATAGCTTTGCAGGTAAAGCTTAAGGCTTTTGAGTTCGACGCAGACTTGATCGGGAGTGTAAATGAACGTGAGCGTACCAAAGTCCGGCTGGCCCGTTTTGGGGCAGACCGAAGTGAATTCAGTCGCGACATGCTCGATCTCATAATCCCGATGTGGATGGGGATTGGGGAAAACTTCCAAGCCGGTCGGGTGGTTGCCTGATGGTGCTTTTCTTTTCACGTTTATATTTTCCCTTTCAAATCAGCCCGACAAATGACACCGCTGACCGCGAGGCGGCGACCCCATCAGCAGAATCCATATCCGCCGAAGGAATTCTATGCGAATCTTTAATCGTCCGGAGGTTAGGCATCAGGTTCCCCGTCGATTGCCGTATATCCAAATATGCAATCTTGTCCCAAAACGATAGTTTTTATTTTGGCACATTTTTGAGATCCACTGCCCTTTCGCTTTGATATCCTCCTCGGTGACCCCTTCCGGCATCAGAATGATATCCTCCGGTGAAAGGCCACCGATCCGTTCAACGACAGCCTCGATCTCCGCCAGATCATCCGGTTGTGAAATGACAAACTTCCACTGCCGATCATGGATCAACGGCGAAGAGGCCCAACGCTTGAGGACCGTCCAGTCGAGCCGCCGCGTTTCATGCAGAACCGCCCATTGCCCCGGTGTATCGGTCGGCGGGCGGGAATTGGCAAGCTTCGGACTGATACTGGCCAAATCAATCTCGACGTCCTGCCACAGCGTGCCTGCAGTCTCGACGGTAATGTGCAGGCCATGGGATTTCAATTGATCGATGAGCTGCGGCAACTGCGGCTGGAGCATCGGCTCTCCGCCCGTTAAAACGACGTGCCGCATCCCGGAGTTGAGCACCGCCGCCATGATCGCTTCAACGGTTAAATCCTCCCCCTCCGGCCGCCAGGAGGCATAAGGCGTATCGCACCAGGTGCAGCGGAGATTGCAACCGGAGGTGCGAACGAAAACGCTGGGCATACCCACCAATTTGCCTTCGCCCTGAATACTGGTAAATATCTCCGCGATTTTCATGAGCAGCCGGTATTAAGAAACATACGCGATTGGGTCTTCGATGCCCGCTTTGGCAAACGCCGCCAACCGGAGCTTGCAGGCATCGCACCGGCCGCAACTGTGGTGGTCGTCGGGCGGATCGTAGCAGGATATGGTTTTGGAATAATCGACGCCAAGTCGTCGTCCCGTCGCGATAATTTCGTCTTTTCTCATTCCAATCAACGGAGCGTGAATTTGAATACGCTGGTGTTCCACCACCCCCGCCTTGGTTGCCAAGCGAGCGAGGTTTTCAAATGCTGCGATAAATTCCGGGCGGCAGTCAGGATAACCGGAATAATCGACAGCGTTGACGCCGATGAAAATCGCCTCTGATTTGAGCACTTCCGCCCAACCCAGAGCGCAGGAGAGAAAAATGGTGTTTCGCGCCGGAACGTACGTCACCGGAACTTCTTCCGCCATTTCCTGCGAAGAGCGTGCCTTGGGTACGGGAATGTCTGCCGTCAGCGCCGACCCACCGAATTGGCGCAGATCAAGCTTCAGCGTCACGTGACGCCTGACACCGGCCGCCCGGGCAATCTCCGCCGCAGCCGTCAGTTCTCGACGGTGGCGCTGACCGTAATCAAAACTCAGCGCGTAGCATGCAAACCCATCCGCAGCCGCGATGGCCAAGGTGGTTGCCGAATCCAACCCGCCACTTAACAACACCACTGCCGATTTCAAGCCACACTCCAAATTCACCTTACCGGGCGAAATGTTAACGCGGACGATTGCAACTGACCACCGCCACAACAAAAAAATATCGGCCCAGCGAGTTGATTCGAATAGAAATGGGGTCAACTTGACCGCGCCGGCAACGGCGTGGATGATGAAGGGGCCCGGAGAGATGGCTGAGTGGCTGAAGGCGCCGGTTTCGAAAACCGGTTCGTGCGCAAGTGCGACGTGGGTTCGAATCCCACTCTCTCCGTTCCGTCGGACCGTCTGCCGTTGGTAAAATCCAAGACACCATCCTTCGCGAGATCAGGCCGTCTGACAGATTGACGCGATGCTTCCCGCATCCAAGAAACGACAGCGAAAATCGCGCAGCGCGATATACTTCTTCGGGTATGAATAACGATTTC
>DAHWIP010000016.1:0-14389 GCA_027344975.1 Phycisphaerae bacterium | reverse complement strand
AGAATACTCCGTATCCGCCGCCTATACTTTTCCCTGTCGACGCAATTGACTTTTTCGATGATCCTCGCGTCGCTTTTCCAGAAGATCGACGAGAGTTTGTGGTATGCGCCCCCCCGCCTGATCAGTGACATTCTGCGGCGGCGAGTCATGTTTCATATCCTGTTCCTCATGACGCCGCAAAAAGGCAATCGAGTCCAGTAAACATTGCCGTGGAGCGGGAATGTTTTCCGCCTCGCGTTGAAGTGCGATGGCGGTCTGAATGATTTTTTCATCCTGCGCGAGGGCGACAAATTCTGCCAGGGTGCAGGCGTTTAATTGCGCTGCTCCATCCAGATATTCCATTAATGCAGCCGCCACCGAACGGAATGGATCGGTGGTGAATAAATCGAGCGACCAATCACCAGTAATATCGGTGTAAAGCGCCGGGTTGGTCAGCAGGATACCTAACACCCACTGCTGGGCTTTCTCGGCGGCGGTGGCGACGGGTCGCATTTTGGAAGATGTCGCATGAGCGAGAGGGGACGACGAAGTTGACACCGATGATGTGCTCTGGTGTTGAATGTCATTGATGGCGGCATGAACCTCATCGAGCGACATACCCACCAGGTAGGCCACATCCTTTTCAAGCAGTGTGCGCCGGAGGGTGTCCATCTGTGGGTTAGCGGTGGCCAAAGCCAGAATCCGCATCATCTCCTCGGCGGCCTTGGATTTGTGGGCGCGACCTGCCGAGACCTGAAAATCCCGGGTTAATTGACTCCATTTATATTGGAGTGCATCGGTGGCCTTGCTTAGAAGGCCCTTAAATGCATCACCCCCCTGTTCGATACAAAAATCGCAGGGATCTTTGGCATCCGGTACGTGCATGACGCAGACATCCAACGGATAGGCCAGCAGAAGCTGAATGGCACGATCCGCGGCTCGCCGCCCGGCTTCATCGGTATCGAATACCAGGATCAGGCGTTTGGCGATACGCTCGAGCATCATCGCGTGATGTTCGGTGAAGGCGGTTCCGAGTGCGGCGACAACATTCGCCACACCCGCCTGGTGAGCCCCGATCACATCCATGTATCCTTCAACGAGAACGGCCTCGCCAGATTCGATAATGGCACTGCGGGCTTTATTCAGGCCGTAGAGCATGTCGCGCTTGTTGAAGATGAGGGACTCGGGTGAATTGAGATATTTCGGCCCCCCCTGCTCATCGACCTTATCGGACGGTAATATACGCCCGCCGAAGGCGATAACGCGTTCGCCGGAATCGACTATGGGGAAGATCACCCGGTCGCGGAACACATCAAACGGCGATCCATCCGTGCGTTTTTTAAGTAATCCGGCATCGACAAGATGTTCAAGGTTAATACGATCACGACCGGCGGCCTGAGCCAGCGCGGTCCAGCTGTCGGGGCAATAGCCTAAACCGAAGGTGTCAATCGTTGCTGCGGTTAAACCACGCTGCCGAAGGTACGCGCGAGCCGATCCGCCCAGATCGCCGCTGAGCCACTGCCGAAACTGCCGTGCGGCCCATGCAGATGCAGCGAGCAGATTTTCCCTCGCCTCGCGGGTCTGCGGGTTGGGCACAAATTTGTCAGGCAGTTTGATGTGGTATTTGTCTGCAAGATATCGGAGCGCCTCACCGGCGGTCATTTTGTGAAATCGCTGAACAAATTTGAAGACATCCCCCCCCGCAGTGCATACAAAGCAGTAAAAAATCTGCTTGGCCGGTACCACCCGCATGGAAGGGTTATGATCATCATGGAAGGGGCAGAGGCATACAAATTCACGTCCGGAGGGTTTGAGCCGCAGTTGATCGCCAATGACATCCTCAATCCGCACGGATTGGCGGACGAGTTCAAACGCATTGGTGGACGAATTGGCCATCACCCGATTCTAACGGATGGTGCAAGTTAAAAGCCATCGGCGCCATCGGGAAACCCACCGAAACCATAACCAACTGTAAAACATATTGTTACATCATGGCAGCGTGCGGTCATACGAACTCTCAGGCCCGCGTATAATGTGAGATGATGAAGCAGGCAGGCACCGAAATTCATATTGGAGATAGGGTTTATGCACCGTGGCGTGGGGAGCGACTGTTTCCGGCTAAGGTGACATTTCTGGCCAATGGGACGGCGTACATCACCTATCAAGACGGCGAAACCGATCGGATGCCGTCGCGAAAACTCCAGCCGTCCAACAAGGTTTATCTGATTGAATCGGTATCGCGTAACCCCCGTGAGACGCATTGGTCTGAAGCACGACTCTTGGCGGAATTCCTGCGGATGATCGGAGGACGGCCCCTTTACAGCTTTATCCGCACCAAACTGGAACTGGGGCATTTTTTAAGACAGGCGCGACAATCTTCAAGCCGCTATATTCACCTTTCCATGCACGGGCTGAGAAGAAAGCTGGTGTTACAACTGGAAGAGGTGGATATTGAGGAAGTGATTGAACTGGCGGGCAATTTGTCCGGCAAGATTGTATTTTCGTCGAGTTGCCTGACGGGGCATGATGCATTCGGTGAAGCATTTGTAAAAGGAACCGGTGCCGAGGCATTCATAAGCCCCAAGCGCGAAATACGCTGGGCGGATGCGGCACTGGTGAGTCAGTTGTTTTATAAAAAACTGCTGTGCGACGGGGTAACGCCGTATGTTGCCTATCGCTTTGCACGCAAGATGTATCCGAACCATGGTGATCTGCGATTTTTCAAGTAAGAGCCTTTTCTGAATGACGCCATCGACCCGTTCAACGAGGGGTCGGCAGGGGTAACGCGACGGCGTGAGTCTGGGAATCCAGAGTCAGCTGAGTTGCTCGATCGGTTTGGCAATTTTCTTGAATGCCTCGGCGCTGACGGAGACGGTGCCCCAGGATTCTGATCTTGACCGCATCACGGCGCGATAGTCACTGAGCGGGGTTGCCAACATGCTGTACCAGTTATCCTCGTAACAGAAAATTTCGGAAAAGGGGGATTGATCGGAAGCCCCCCGCCACTGGTACATGAAAACAAACACCGCCTGGAAGCCGTCACCAAAAATGTCCTTCCACTGCCGCAGGTCGTCAATATCACGACGAGTGACCCAGTTTGCCAAGGCCTTGCCGGGAGCGGCGGCCCGGCCTTTAACATCGACGAGAAGATTGGTGCCATTGGGGCGGTAAACAACAAAATCAAAACTCTTCAATTTGGCCGTGCCGAACAGCGATCGCTTCGCCTCATCCACGGCGATGTAGGGCAGGCCGTGATGGCGGAGATAGTCTTCAAATGCGGCTTCGTAATGACTGGTCTTTTTTGATCGCGGCCCCACGTTCAACCTCCCTTTTCCAGACATGCGGAACGAATGAGCGTTTCAGCCTGTGCGATCGGTAACTCAGTTTCGGATCGCGCCTGCATGTCACGCCATTTGACGACGCTGCGGCTTAATTCATCGGGCGCCAGAATAAGCGCAAAACGGGCCTGCGCGGAGGCGGCCTCCTGAAGCAGTTTGCCGATATTTTTTGTCGAGCGATAGCTGTGCTGAACCCGCAATCCGTGCTGCGTGATTTTTTTGAGGGTCGGATCAAATGTAGAGCGGCGCAACCGCGCTGCCCATTGAGCGGTGAGATCGGCGTCATCGGAAGCATTCACGATAAAAACATCGGGCCCGCCACCGAGATGTTCCGGAAGCAGTCCTCTTTCCCGCAGCAGGATCTCCAAGACGACATCTCCCATACCGAACCCGACTGCCGGGGTCGGTTTGCCGCCGAAGAGCTCAATAAGCTTGTCGTACCGGCCGCCACCCGCGATGGCGCGATTTTCACCGCGGGCATCTGCGACTTCAAATACAAAGCCAGTGTAATACGCCAATCCGCGAACAAGGCCGATATCCCATCGGAAATTATCCGCCAATTCGGGAGGCACGAGCTGATCATGAAGCTGCATCATTTTTTCATATGCACCACGAGCCGCCGGCGTCTGAAGGCGATCCTGAAGTGCCGTGCGTCCGCCTGCGGGCGCGGCCGTTTCGACGGCGAATAATTCGAGCAATTCCTGCTCAGTTACTGAAAACTCACGGGCCTGGAGGAGTTTTTGCCTCTCGACAGGGGTGAGTTTCTGGAGACGGTCGAGCACATAAAATGTATCGTTCAATTTTTCCCGCCGGATACCCAGGGCGACGAGCAATTCGGCCATCAGATCGCGGTGGTTCCAGGCAACAACAATATCGGACGTTGTGAGCCCCACTTCAAAAAGGAGCGCGGCGCAAACGGAGAGACATTCCTTATCCGCGGTCAGGCCTTCTTCACCGATAAAATCCACATTCCACTGAATAAATTCGCGTAACCGCCCCTTCTGCGGCTGCTCGGCACGATAGCAGCGCGGGATGGAAAACCATTTGATCGGTTTGGGCAGTCCGGCACCATACTGGGCGATGATGCGGGCAAGTGTGGGTGTAAATTCGGGCCGCAGGGCCAGATCACGTCCGCCGCGATCCGTAAATGAAAACAACTGCGAAACGATTTCGTCCCCAGATTTGACCTTATAGAGATCAAGGGGCTCAAATGTCGGTCCGTCCACCTCCTGAAAACCAAATCGGATGGACACCCGCCGCCATGCATCTTCAATGTACCGACGCACCGCCATGGCGGGAGGAAGAAAATCACGTGTGCCTTTGGGGCCTTGGAATAAATCTGTCATAGGCAGAGAATCTAAACGAACTTGCCCGGATATTAAAGCGTCCGGTGTGGACGCGATTTATCGCCTCCGGTACCTGAAGGGTGTCCGTGTATTTCAAGCGGCACGCGATCCTGCCTCGCCAGCTGGCCGCACGCGGCGGAAACATCACGCCCCCGGCTGCGACGCACATGGGTGTTGACGCCCAAGGTACGCAGACGCTGCTGAAAGGTTTTCATCGTTCCGCCGTCAGGCCTCAAAAATGGTATGCCGGGTACTTCGTTGTAATAAATAAGATTGACGTTGGCACGTATCTTACGCGCAATGACGGCAAGCTCATCCGCGTGCTGCGGGAGCGTATTGACTCCGGCGAGCATGATGTATTCCAAGGTGACTTCACGACCCGTTTTTTCAAAATAGTCCGCGGCGGCAGATGTGATCATATCAATGCTGATACCGGTGGCCCAGGGGATGATCTGGCGGCGAAGTTCGTCGTTGGGCGCATGGAGACTCACGGCCAGCGTTACCGGCAATCCATGAGCGGCAAGCGCCCGGATCTGCGGCGGCAGGCCGACCGTGCTGACTGTTATTTTCCTGGCACCAATATGCAGTCCCCACGGAGCCGTTAAGGTCTTCAGGGCGCCGCAGGTGGCTTCCAGATTCGCGAGGGGTTCTCCCATACCCATAAATACGATGTTGGTAAGGCGTCGCTGTTCGGGCAGCAGGTGAGTAAGCTGCAATGCCTGTTCAATAATTTCGCCGCTGGTCAGATTGCGTTTCAGGCCATCGAGTCCGCTGGCACAAAATGCACAGCCCACCGGGCAACCGACCTGAGTGGAGAGGCAGGCGGTGCGTCGATGGGAAACGACGGTGCGGCCATAATCATCGGCCTGATCATCATCGCACGGGATCATGACGGATTCGGTCAGGCCGCCGTCAGGCCAGCGCAGGAGAATTTTCTCCGTCTGATCCTGTGAGGTCACGTGGCGTACTTTTTCCGCGGTGAAGATGACAAATCGATCGGCAAGAAATTCGCGGTCTCGAAGCGAGAGATTCGTCATCTGATCAAATGACCGGGCGCGATGCTGAAAAACCCATTCCATGATCTGGCGGGCGCGGAACAGCGGCATACCCTCGGTTTTGAGTATCGCGGCAAGAGCCGGGAGATCAAGATTTAATAAATGTTCACGGGTCATCCGGTGCGAGTCCAATAGGATGTATGGTCAATGCCGCTGATCATGTATGGTAATCCGCATTGATGGTGATGTATTCGCGCGACAGATCGCAGGTATAGATACGCACCGATTCCCGCCCGATCGCCAGATCAACGCGGATATTCACATGCCGGGCTTTCATGGCGGTTTCGACGGTGGAGAGTTCAACATCCGTCGGCCGACCGCGACCGAATACCTCAATGCCCCCCACCCAGCAGCGAACACGGTCAACATTCATGCTCGCGCCGCTGTAACCCGCCGCGCTGACAAACCGCCCCCAGTTCGGATCGCCGCCGTGAATGGCGGTTTTTACCAGCGGCGAATTGGCGATGGCCATGGCGGCGGCTTTGGCCTCCGAGGCGGTTCGGGCCCCGGTTACCTCTATAGTGACCAATTTGGTAGCGCCTTCGCCGTCGGCGGCGATCTGCCGCGCGAGTGAATCGGCCACATCGAGCAGCGCATCACAGAATGCCCGGTAATGCCGCGATTGAAGCGTCATACGCTGATTTTCAGCTTTGCCGTTGGCGAGGCAGACAAACGCATCGCTGGTGCTGGTGTGCTGATCGACGGTGACACAATTGAAGGTCTGCTCGGCGGTATGGCGTACCGCGCGGCGCAGGAGCGATACGGGCACATCGGCGTCGGTGGCGACATAGGCCAGCATGGTGGCCATGTTGGGGGCAATCATTCCGGACCCCTTGCATGCGCCGGCAATCGTTACGACCGAGTCGCCCAATTTCAATTTCGTCGCCGCCTGTTTGGTGCAGGTGTCCGTTGTGAGGATTCCCTGGGCAAATTGTTCGCCGTGCTCAAATGTGGAACCGAGCAGCGGAACCAGTCGGGCGATGCCGTCCGCGACCTTCTGCATGGGAAGATAGTGCCCGATGATACCGGTGCTGAAAGGGAGAAATTGGTTCAACCCACCGCGAATGCCGCGGCTGGATAGATGTTCCGCAGCGAGGCTACACATTTTCTCGGCGTCGGAGAGGCCGCGTTTGCCCGTGCATACGTTAGCGCACCCGCTGTTAACAACACAGCCGAGAATTTTGCCCTGCTGAACGTGCTTTCGTCCCACGATCACGGGCGCACCCACTATTTTATTGGTGGTGAAGACAGCGGCGGCGGTGGCCGGTCGGTCTGACACCAGCATGGCCATATCCGGTTTTCCGGAGGCTTTTATGCCGCAATGCAATGCACCCGCCATAAAGCCCGGGACGCTGGTTATATTCAAATCGGGCATGCAATACTCCAAAACATCTCCACCCATCCACGGTGGTGCAGCCTGACAATCGGTCTGCTGCATCAAGTTATACCGAAAACCAGATTTATTCACCTCCTGAAGCGGTTACGGGCTCAGCCTGCCGGCGGGTTCCGGACTGTCAAGCGTGTTACGCAGTCGCCGGTGGATGATTTTTAGAAGAGGTCGTAAAGCAACAGCAATGGCGATCCCGAACAAAACAGTGAGCCGAAGCAGATCGCGAAGGCCGCAGGCAAAATCACCAATGGATATGCTGTTGGATATGCTGTCGTCGGCCCAGGCTACACCGTGGTGCAGGCGAGACTGGACATTCTACAAACATTGGCACCAGAAACATTGGCACCAAGGGTATCGAAAACAAAGAAACAAAGCAAACGGTGGCCACCATAATGGAAACTGGCCATCGCACTGACCCATTGCGCCCACCGGAGATCATTGTCTAACTATATTTGAATGACCCGATATACTTGAAAGCGGCGCATGGCGTGCAGCGATAAAGCACACGCGTCTTGGGCTACAGGTTATACTCCTTATTGATGATCGAGACGCAGCAGGACAATAGGCCCGCCCCGCCACCATCTTTTTTCGCGCTCGGTACCGCCGGATTACCTGAAGATTTTGCGCTGGAGGATCAGGTATACCGGCTTAAAAAAGTTTTCAAACATGATTTTTTTGCAGCAACCGGACTTTACACCGACGCGGACGGTCAATTGGTCGTGCTGAAATTACAGCGTACCTATCCTCTTTTCGGATTTCCAATGCAATGGTTAGGCGCACGTATAGCAAAACATGAGATTGCCATTTTCCGGCAGCTTCAGGGAATCAGAGGTGTTCCGCGATTTATGGGGGTGTACGGACCGACGGGGTATGTCCATGAATTTATTCCGGGTGAAGATTTATGTCCGGAGATGCATCCGGATGCCGCATTTTTTGATGACCTTGAAAGACTTTTTCACGACCTCCACACCCGAAACGTTGCCTATGTCGATACCAACAAACGGGAAAACATCCTTTTTGGCGCAGATGGGCGCCCCTACCTGATCGATTTTCAAATCTCGTTCTGGCTTAAACAGGGACGGGATGACAGCTATCTGGCGCAATGGATATTCAAACGGCTGGTGCACGAAGATTGGTACCACTATTACAAGCACAAAACGCGTCTGGCGCCGCAATGCTGCTCCAAAGAAGATTTCGCCCGGGCGGAAAATCGCAGTTGGTATATCCGTCTTCACCGACTGATTTTCCGACCGCTAATTCAACTCCGTCGCAAATTTCTGGCCCGATATAAGAAGTCCCACCATCAGATACGGTAATATGATCAAAGGTGCACCACCCGAAGACGGAGTATTCCATGACCAATCCGGTCGTCGTAACAGGTATTGGCGTTGTCTCCCCGAACGGTATCGGCGCTGATGCCTATACTCGCGCTTTAAGCCGGGGTGAGAGCGGCGTCAAAATGATTTCCAGTTTTGACACATCGAAATTGAAAATTCGTTTTGCCGGGGAAGTTGCAGATTTTCGACCGCAGGATCACATGGACGACCGGGATCTGCGCCGGGTATCGCGGACGGTTCCGCTCGCGGTAGCGGCGGCAAGGGAAGCATTGGCCATGGGCGGGATTACGTGTCCGGTTGCGGATGCTCGAGCGTCAGAACAAATCGGTATTATCCTGGGAACTGGCGGCGGTGGGCAGGAATTTGTTGAGAACCAATATCGAATTCATTACACCGGGCGCGGCAAATCATCGCCGTTTACCGTACCGGCCGGCACACATGGCAATTTGTCGAGCGAAATCTCGATTGCCTTGGGGCTTCGAGGACAATCTCACGTCGTCACCAGCGGCTGCGCGAGCAGCACCGACGCCATTGGCTATGCGATGATGACACTTCAGACGGGGCGGCTGCCGATGGTGCTGGTCGGCGGGTCGGACGCTCCTATCGCGGAAGGGATCATGCTCGGCTTTGAGGCGATGCGAATTCTGGCGGGCCCGTGCGATCCCGTATCGAAATCGTCACGCCCCTTTCATGCGGAGCGCGATGGTTTTGTGCTGGGAGAGGGATCATGGATGATGCTGCTTGAAACTGCCTCGCATGCGGCAGCACGCGGCGCAAAAGCACTGGCTGAAATTCGTGGCTGGGGCTCCACCTGTGATGCGTATCACCGGGTACAACCATCCCCTGATTGCACACAGTCTGCCCGCGCTATACAAATCGCCATGACACAGGCCGGTATCACGCCGGATGATATCGACTACGTGAATCTCCACGGAACGGGCACGAAGCTTAACGATGCACTCGAAACGCAGACGATGAAGCTGGCGCTGGGAAAGCGGGCCGCCGAAATACCGATGAGCAGCACAAAATCCATGATCGGTCATCCACAGGGGGCCTGCGGAGCTGCGGGGGTTACAGCCACGATTCTAAGCCTGCGAGCCGGCTTTATCCCCCCCACCATCAATCTCGACGTGGCGGATCCGGCGTGCGATTTGGATTATGTGGCTCATCAGGCGCGGCCCAGTGATGGACACTGGGCGCTTTGCAACTGCATTGCGTTTGGTTCAAAAAATTCAGCGTTGGTGCTACGCATTTTACGCGACTGAGATCGCCAATGCCGCGGATTCAAAGGCCGGTGGGCGACCTCTGGAATTCGAGCAGTTCCTGCGGAACCTGGCGCAGACCGCGTTTTTTGGCCAGACAGACATAATGATGCATGCTGCGGCGGTAATGTTTTTCCACACGATCATCAATCGGAATCTTACGCAGCCGCATTTGTTCAAATGCCCACTGCCAAACGTGATATTCTTCCAAACATCGTGGGCGGAACTTTCGGAAGCCAATGGCATGATGTCCGACTTCATGGAGAAAAATGCAAGCGCTCACCGGTGACCGCGGATGCGGCGAGGAAATCAGGCGTTTCACGTCGCCGTTACTGTAGTGCAGTTCATAGGCCACACCACTCATGCTCTGGCGCCATTTACGAATGCTGATACCGAAGGCTTGCTTCATCTCATGCACAAGGCGTTCAAAAAACTCGCGACGGGCTCGCCGTCCTTTAGCCGGATAGATATCCAAAGGGTTTACTGTATTCAATTGATCAACACCATTTTCAGCGAGCGGAGGGCATTGGGTAATAGAGGACTGGTTCGTAAGAAAATCAAAGAGACCTAATTGTCGGTTGTCTTCACCGCTCATCATCACACCAGAAAGTATATCGCCAAGAACCGGTATGGGCGATTATTTTTTTTTGCTACTCAACCCGCCGTTTCGCTTTTTTCAAATGCGGCGGAAATCATGATATTCTGCATTCTTAGACTTGCAGGGTTTCATGCATTTCCGGCAGGCAGAGTTGATCATTGCAAAGCGTGTAATGCACCAGCAGGTTTCGGCGGCTGCCTGTCGGGGCGGGCGCCGGTAAATCAATGGTGAAATGGCGCACTTGATCGCCCCGCTCACCCGATTCGCCCGTGGGCTCAAGAGCTTGTACCGGGAGCGATGCCGAAACATTCGGCGACTCCTTCGTCTGAATGCAAAACTCGGGCGCCTGCATCAACTTGAACGGATGCGACAGACGGGCTTCGATGACCACTCGCAGACCGCCATGATCAAGCGGATGCGACGAGGCGATGTGCCATGTGGCCCGCTGTGGTGTGGAATATGAGATCGGATGGCGAATCAGAGCGCCCAGCAAGGTGGCGAAGCCGACCGGATAACTGCCGGTGATCGGCAGAATGCACTCGAGGGCGCGGCGTGCCCGATCGGCATAACGCGATGTGCGTTGGATGTGATCAATATCGAGCATGGCACTGATAAGGACGGCTGAAGCGCTTGGAGCGGCATTATCAAGGTCTGCCCGCATTTGCTTGAGCGGACTTCCATGCAGATCAGCGGACGTGAAGAGTTCACCGGCGGTGCCGCCAAAGAGTTCCAACGCGCTGTCGATTATTCGTCCTGCCAGCGCCAGAGTCTGCTCCGAGTTCTGCGGGTTGTTTGCGACCCAATCCATCAGGCCACGTGCAAGGCAGGCGTAATCATCCAAAAAGCCGGGGCCGAGGGTATTGTTTCCGCATGTTCCACGCAAAACCGAACCGGTGGATGAGATCAGGCGATTGTTGAGAGCGGAAAGCAGGCGTACGCCCGCATCGTAGAAGCGGCCGCCGTTTTCGAGTCGCACGGCATGAGAAAGCGCTGAGAGCATCAACGCGTTCCACGCTGTAATAATTTTTTCATCGACAGCCGGTGCGGGACGTTGACGACGGACGGATTCGAGGCGGTTCATCAATTCCGGCCAGCGCGGATCAAACCAGAGGTCGGCCCGCCCGCGCCCCTTTGCACCCAACTGCAGGACATGGGTTCCCTCCCAATTACCATGCGGGGAAATATCCAGGACGTGTCGGGCAAAATCAAAAAGTTGCGGCTCATCGGCAAGGGCTTCCGTGAGTTGCAGCCAAGTCCACGTGTAATATCGCCCCTCATGGCCTTCGCTGTCGGCGTCCATCGAACTCCACAGCAATCCATCGGTGGACGACATATCCCGCAGCCAGAAATCGATGATCCGCTCGGCGGTCCAGGCATAATCACGCCGTTGCAACAGCAGGGCGGCACGGGCGTATATTTGCGCCAGTTGTGCGTTGTCGTAGAGCATTTTCTCAAAGTGCGGCACATGCCAGCATTCATCGGTGCTGTAGCGTGAAAAGCCCCCGCCCACCAGATCGTGAATTCCGCCCCACTGCATGGAGTCCAGCGTGAGTGTGAGCATCGGCCCGGCGCGCCTGATTCGGTCCGTGATGGCCGGTGGAAAATCCGATGTGCCGGAAGCCGACATCTCCAGCAGTTGAGTCCAGAGAAGAAGTATCTGGTGCGGTGGAAATTTCGGACGTCCACGGAAGCCTCCATGATCCGGATCAAAGCGTTTTTCCGCATCATCCAACACCGCGGTCGGTAATTCGGACGGCTCGATATGATGGTGAATGGAGGTGTGGCGGATCGCCTGTTCCAAGGCGTGCCAAATTTCATCCGCCTGCTCCAGCACCGCTCGACGATTATTCCTCCACGCGGTCGATATGGCGTCCATCAACCGTGGAAATCCAGGCCGCCCCTGTAAATCCTGCGGAGGAAAATAGGTTCCGGCATAAAACGGCTTGAGTTCCGGGGTCAGCCAGACACTCATCGGCCATCCGCCGGAACCGGATAATAACTGGGTTGCGAGCATATACGCTTCATCAATATCGGGGCGTTCCTCGCGGTCAACTTTAATATTGACAAAGTTCGCATTCATCTGTTGTGCGATGGAGGCATTCTGAAACACCTCATGTTGCATGACATGGCACCAGTGGCATGCGGCATAGCCGACGGAAAGAAAAATGGGGACATCCCGCTGCACGGCCTCGGCGATCGCTTCGGAATTCCATGGTCGCCAGTCAACAGGGTCGGCGGCGTGCTGACGCAGATAGGGACTGGCGGCATTTCTCAGTGAGTTCAATTCGGTCTTCATCTGATCTGGCATGTGCATGATGGTCTCATCGCGGTCCGCCGGACTGGAAAATTGCCGACGTTTCAATCAGCACGGTTATAGCATATCTATGCGGAACGTGGGAAATGACGGCCCTTGCTGCCACCGGGCACAGGAGCCGCATTGCCACGTCCGCTAATGTTGCGGGCGAAAAACGCCGACTTAGTTTATACAATGCTGGTTGGAAAGGCGGACAGCGCATGGCAACACTCTACGAACATGAATTTAACCAGGGTGATCCGACCGCGCGCGACATGTGGCGGGTTTTCCGGATCATGGCGGAGTTTGTCGAGGGGTTTGAGCAGCTTTCAGATCTCGGAGCGGCGGTAACCATATTCGGTTCGGCCCGCACGCCGCGCCACGATCCGCTTTACAAAAAGGCGCGCGTATTGGCTGCCTTGTTGGCCCGTAAGCAATTTGCCATTATTACGGGAGGCGGGCCGGGCATCATGGAGGCGGCTAATTCGGGTGCGAAGGATGCGGGCGGCGTATCCGTCGGGCTCAACATCAGCCTGCCACATGAACAGAGTGCCAATCCATACCAGACCATTGCCGTTAATCACCACTACTTCTTCGTCCGCAAGACCATGTTCGTGAAATACAGCCATGCGATTGTCTGTTTCCCCGGTGGCTACGGCACGATGGATGAATTTTTTGAACTCCTCACGCTGATTCAAACCATGAAGATTGATCCGCGCCCGGTGGTATTGATCGGTAAATCCTACTGGAAGGGGTTGATCCGCTGGCTGCGCGGAACCATGCTGAACCAATACAAAAACATTTCGGCTGAGGATCTGCGAATTTTTCGTCTGACCGACGATCCGCATGAAGCCTGTGACATGATTACGCAGGCCGAGACAGGCCGCTGTTACTATCCCCCATCGAGCGGCTTTTCCGGAATTTCGCGGAGTCGCCAGCTTTCTCCCGAGGGCACACGATTCGGTGTGGCGCCGAAAATCAGCAATGAGATGATCGAACAGCCCGCCCTGCCGGAGGGAAATAATACTGACACCAGACGGGTCAAAGCCGGACGCCGGCGCCGCAGATAAGCCAGCACCATCTTCCAGCCTCGGCCATTGCATTGAGCCGTTCGCGCGGCATTCATGTTCTTTTCATGCTCTCACCGTAGGCTGAGTATCAGCATGCAGGATTCGTCCGTCATGCCTGATGCGAAAGGAGATTCATGATGATCCGCCCGCTGCCCCTGATGATCGCGCTGCTCGCGACCGTTGCGATGGGATGCCCGTTGCCCCGAGAAGGCGAACACGCCGATTTCGGCGTTAAGTCGCAAGCGATTTTGAATCGCGACGCTACCATGTCAGTACTGCAATCAGCACCCGCAAAACTTCGCAATAAGCGGCCGATCGTCATCGATCCGGGGCATGGAGGGAGTGATCCGGGCACCCATGGCCGCAATGGAGTAGATGAAAAAACGGTGACCTTGGCGGTCGGCCGCGATCTGGTTCCGTTGCTGCGAAAGGCTCGAATCCGGTTTATTCTCACCCGTGACCGGGATAAGTATGTAAGTCTTCAGCACCGGGTAGCAGTCGCTAACCAGGTACACGCTGCATTGTTTGTGAGCCTCCACTGCGACGAATACAGCCATCACAGCATGCACGGCTTCACGGTGATCTATGCGCAGGGCGCGTCCACCGATTCTCGATTGGCGGCCAGACTCATCGCCGCCGGCCTCAAGCATGAACACTTCTTCTGTCACGACGTGAGAGCGGAAGTCCGGCATCTGTATGTGTTGGACAATACGACGTGCCC
>DAHWIP010000169.1:0-5107 GCA_027344975.1 Phycisphaerae bacterium | reverse complement strand
GACGGATCAGCTCGGCATGCGGCGGTCGCTTTTCGGGCACCGGGCCGACGACGTACGGAATCACTTCCCCCGCTTTTTGAATGATCACCCGGTCATGCAGGCGGATATCCTTGCGACTGATTTCGTCGAAATTGTGCAGGCTGGCCCGATACACATGCGTGCCGCTGATGAACACCGGTGGATCAAATTCCGCCACTGGCGTGATCGTCCCCGTTTTGCCCACCTGAAACACCACCCGCACCAATTCGCTCTCCGCCTGTTCCGGCTGATATTTGAAGGCGATGCACCACCGCGGCGCCCGCGCCGTCGAACCAAGCTCTTCCCGCTGGGCAAATGAATCCACCTTGATCACCACGCCATCGGTGTCGTACGGCAGATCATGCCGCACCGTGGAAAAATGCCGAATGTATTGATGCGCCTGCTCCAGATCGGCGGCGGCCTGAACATGCGGGCTTACCACAAATCCGCATGCCCGAAGAAACGCCAGCCACTGCCGATAGCTGGTGAAGGCAAAGCCTTCGATCACTCCCTGGCCGTGCGGCAGAAACTTCAAGCCGCGCCGCCGCACTGCTGCGGGATCAAGCTGTTTGAGCGTTCCGGCTGCGGTGTTGCGCGGGTTGGCGTAGACCTCCAGCCCCATCTCCTCCTGCTGCTGATTGATGGCCGCAAACTGCTGCCGCGTCAAAAACACCTCACCGCGCACTTCCACCACGTCCGGCATCGTTGCCGGGCCGCTCCAGTGCGATCCAGACGGGTCGTGCATCTGATCGGGAAGAAAATCCAGCCGCAGCGGAATATCGCGAATGGTGCGGGCATTGCTGGTGACATCATCACCGCGATCGCCGTCACCCCGCGTGGCCGCCGTTACCAGCACCCCCTTTTCATAGCGGAGCGAAAGTGAAACCCCGTCAATCTTCGGTTCACAGATGTACAGCAGGCTTTCATCGCCCAGCACCTTGCGGACGCGCTGATCAAATGCCGCCACCTCCCCCTCGCTGTAGGTGTTATCAATTGAAATCATCGGAATGCTGTGCGTAACGCTGCGGAATCCGTCAATGGGCGCACCGCCGACCCGCTGCGAGGGGGAATCGGGCGTGACGAGTTCGGGGTGGCGGCGCTCGAGTTCGATGAGTTCCTTCAGAAGCGCATCGTATTGCTGATCGGTTATTTCCGGCCGGGCCAACTGATAATAAAGCCGGTCGTGATGTCGTATCTGATCGCGAAGCCGATTGATGCGTTCTGCAGTCTGTTCCATCGATTCAGCGTCCATGATTTTCCTTCCCCCTCAGAGCCACCAGCGCAGCAGCCACGCCAGGCCGCAGAGCATGCGAATATGAATCGGGCGTGTTTCATTCGGCGAGACGCGCCGGGAATGGTGCAGTTCATAGGCGACGATGCTGCGGGCCGCCCGCGCGAATGCCTCTGATTTAATAACCGCCAGAAATTCCTGATTGATCCACAGACTGCGCGGGTCCATGTTGGACGAGCCGCAGATCGTCCATCGCCTGTCCACAATCACCAGCTTGGCGTGCAGCATGCGGTTACTGCGTTCGAAAATGCGGACACCGCGGTTGAGCAATTTACGATATAAATATTGGCTTGCATGGCGCACGAGAGGCATATCTCCCATCGCCGGCACCACCACCAGCACCCGCCGCCTGTCGCGCCGCAGCCGAAGGATCGCCCCCAGCACGCGCCGCACCGGCACAAAGTAGGCCATCGCGATCACCGCCTCACGCTGCGCCCCGCGCAGGATCCGCCGGAATACCCGGTCGGCCCGGCTGTATCCGAGCCCGTGCCCGCTGTCGAAAAAATGAATCGACTCATCATGCTGCGGCAGATGCACGCGCCGATAGGCCCGCGGCCGAACGGATATCGGCCTGCCGTGTGCCTGATCCCAACTGCGCTGAAAACTCGCCGCCACCTGCTGCGCCGCCGGCCCTTTGAGCCGCACGTGAAAGTCGCGCCAGCCAACGGTGGGGGCAGCTTCCTCGGGCGTGTTGAGATATCTGAAATCCCGCCCATGATCCACGATATTCATCCCGCCGAAATAGGCGATCTGATCATCCACAATCAGCAGCTTGCGGTGGTCGCGCCGATTCATGATCCGCAGCGGAGAAAAGTGCCGCAGGGCTTCAAAAAAAGTGTGGTACGCATGCACGTCAACTCCCTGCTCCCGCATGTCGGAAAAGAAGGATTTTTCCGTCAGCATCGATCCCACCGAATCGTAGAGCAGCCGCGTGTCCAACCGGCGCTGGGCGGCGGCCGAAAGCTCTTCCGCGATTCGACTTCCGCTTCCGTCATCTGCGAAAATATAGGTTTCCATCCACACCCGCCGACTGGCGGAGCGTATGTCGCTGATCATCGATTCAAAGAGCGGCGCCGCCTCGGCGTAGATCGTCAATTCATTGCCCGCCACGAGAATGGGCGGCATCTTCGCCGCGGATCGCGAGGCCGTGTCGGCGGTTGATGAGGCGTGCATAGGCCCTCATTTCATCCGTGCTGCATCAACTGCAGTTCACCGGCTGATGGACTTTGGCCGGGACCAGACAGATGAATTCAAAATCGGTCAGCCCCGCATTGAGAAACTGATGCATCTGATTGGCCGGCACATAGGCGACATCCCCGGGCTCAAGCAACTGCCGGGAGCCGTCGGGCATCACCGCATGCCCCCGTCCTGCAAGAACCAGCACCTCGTGTTCATAGTCGTGCTGATGGTGCGGCGTACAGCCGCCGGGATGCACGGTAAATTTGCGCATGGCAAAATTTGGGCAGCCGTCGCCCGGCCCCAGCAGCATCTGCATATCCGTATCGGCGGCACCGGGCATGCTGACCGGCGTCCGCGCGATCGATGATGTTTTCTTAATAATCATGGCGTTGCCTCCTTCCGGCCCGGCGGGCGGGAACCTTACTGCGGCTTGCCGCCGCTCATATCATAAATCCAGTTTCGCAGAGCGGGCTCGTAAGAGCAGAATTCCTCCGGCTTGAAAAAACGCTCGATTTCCATCTTCGCCGATTCATTCGAATCGCTCCCGTGGATCAGGTTATTGGCGCCCGACATGCCGAAATCGCCGCGGATCGTCCCCGGCTCCGCCTTGAATCCGGCCGTGGCCCCGATGAGTTTGCGGCTCACATCCACGGCCTGATTCCCCTCCAGCACCATCAGCACCACCGGGCCGCTGGTCATGAAATTCACCAGCGAATTGAAAAACGGCCGCTCTCTGTGCATCTCATAATGAGCTTCCGTCGTTGCACGGCTCAGCTTCACCATCTTCATGGCCACCACGGCAAGCCCCTTGGCCTCGAAGCGGCTGATAATCGCCCCCATCAGTCCGCGCTGCACCGCATCCGGTTTGAGAATAATCAATGTTCGATCCATACAACCTCCGCAATTTTCTCCGTCCGGGCTTTCAACATCTCCCGCCCGATAGGCTGAATTTTAAGGGCGGATGATGGTTTCAGCGAGTGCCGGTCTCAAATGGGGAATGCCATCGGCGGCCGATTTATGCCGATCCACTAACGACGTCCACGGACGGAATATCCCTCGCGTTATATCTGCAACAACTCCAAAGCCTTGCGGGCCACCGGTGTAACCGGGTTTGGCAGGCTCCCTTTAGACAGTTCCGCGAAGGTGACCCGCAGCAGGCCGCTGTGCTCATGATTCACGGCTAAGTCCACATTGCGACCGCTGCGTATCGCCCCCGTCCATATCAGTTCCGGTTGACGCAGATTCGGCTCATAGAACAGGCCGCAAAGAAGCGGTGCCGTGACCAGATCCGCCGGGGCCAGGCCCAGCTCTTCGTGCATCTCCCGCTGCAACTCATGCATGATGTCCAGTCCGGTCGTTCCCTCGGCCAGCGTGATAATCCCGCCGAAGAGATGCAGATGCTCCGGGTATGCGGCCACCGATCGGCCGCGCAATCCCAGGAACCCCTTTCCCCCCTGTGTAAGGAGAATGCTGGAACCGACGGCGGGGCGGCGGGCCCGGTCGTCAAACCGGTCGGCATGGCGCACACACGTCATCTGAAATTCCGAATATTTTGCCGGGTAAAGCTTTAATACCAGCGCCGCATCCCGCTGCTCCCATCCCGCCAGAGCCGCAATCGGGCCGTCAAATAATACACGCCCGCGTGCCGCCGCTTTATCCGCCTCCATCTTCCAGAGCTGATCGATCAACTTTCGCTCTTCCCCGGATAGGCCCGGTGGCGCCACCCACTCCACCAGCAGGTGCGCAGCGCTCCATCGCCCCCATGCCCATTTCTCGGCGTCCTGCATACGCTTATCTCCATTTCCATGCGGCCCGAATTATTTGATGTTTACGCCGCACGCGTGCATGATACCGGCTATCTGTTCCGCCGTCCTGTTTTAAGGAGGAAATGATGCCGATTCTCGGCCACGGGGTCGATCTCGTTGAGCTCGCCCGCATCCAGAGTATGCTGGAAAAGCACGACGACGCCTTCCTGTCCCGTTGTTTTACGGATGCCGAGCGCCGCTGGTTTTCGGAATATAAATTTCAGGTGCCGCACATCGCCGGACGCTTCGCCGCCAAGGAGGCTATTGTCAAAACTCTGGGCACCGGCTTTCGCGATTCGATTTCCTGGCTGGACATGGAGATTCTGCCCGACCCGCTCGGCAAACCACAGATCACACTCCGCGGGGCCGCGGCGGTCCGGGCGGGGGAGCTGGGCATCCAATCTTGGCATATCAGCATCAGCCACACGGACGTCGCTGCCGTTGCCAGCGTCATCGCCGAAAGGTAAAAATCAACTTGCCGGCCCCCACGTTACGGTGTAGGGCCCGGTGGAGACCACCCATGCCGAAAACGCCGTGAGTTCATCAGCCGCCACCGACCATTGAAATCCATATATATTAAATGTTCCGGTGATGCTTTCTCCACCAGCCGCCGTAAAGGTGATCGGCACGCCGTTAAAGATAGTTCCAAGCCCCGGTGCACCGGCGTTAACAAAACCCCTGATGCTGCCGCGCAGTTGCTGACCGGTCATGATGCTGCTGGTGAAACTCCCATCCGCAAATGCGGTGGAATCCGTCTGCCGAAATTCCTCCCGCAGCTCCGCCCGCACCACATTAAGGCTGATCCCCACAGGCA
>DAHWIP010000168.1:0-5130 GCA_027344975.1 Phycisphaerae bacterium | reverse complement strand
TGGAAAAATATCGCCCGCTGACGCACAATGTAGCGGTGAATGATGTTTCGTCTTCGGACGCCATACGACTGCTGGTGATCATGCCGAATTGGCTCGGCGACGGGGTGATGGCCACTCCCCTGCTGCGTTCGCTGGCGAACCTGCCCGGTCGGCCGCAGATTACCGCCCTGACCCGGCCGCTGGTGGAGCCGGTGGTGACGGGGATGCCGTATGTGCACCGGATTGTGCGTTATCAATATCATGGGAGCAAGATTGATATTGGGGCCACAGCGCGGATGCTGGCGAAGGAGCATTTTGATGCAGCGATTATTCTGCCGAACAACTGGCGGTCGGCACTGATTGCCTGGCGGGCAGGAATCCCGGTGCGGGTGGGTTACGAGCGCGATGGTCGCCGGCTGCTTCTCACGCACCATATGCAGGCGGCCCTGCGGAAGGATGATGAAATCGCACTGCAGTTACAACGGGCGAAATACCGGCGGCGAGTAGCTCAAGTCGGCCCGTCGGCGGCGACTGGCCCGATACCGGCGGCACCCGGTCGGATGAGCCGCACACTGCGACAGTGGCATAATTATCAGCCGGTTTCAACCATCGAATATTATTTGAAATTGCGGGATATTGTGCCCGCGCAGTTGAAGAGGGATCGACTGATCGATTCGAGGGCGGGCGAAGAACGCTCTCCAGCAGTGACACCGAATCGGCAGATGGAGTTATTTTGCAGCGACACCGAACGGGCGGCAGCCGCAGAATTGATTCGCTCCCGGCATATTGACGGTCCGTACGCGATGATCTTTCCGGGGGCGAATTTCGGTGCGTCCAAATGCTGGCCTGTTGAAAGATTCGCAGTATTAGCCCGCTGGCTCGCGGCAGGCGGCGCTGGACGAAGCTGGTGGGTGCTGCTGGCCGGAGCGCCGAGTGAGCTTCCGGCACTGGAGGAAATTACACGGCAGGCGAAAACGGAGGTGCCCGGGCGCATCATCAATCTGGCGACTCTGGAAAAGCCGACAGCGCTGGGGACGGTTAAGGCCTTGGCAGCAGGTACGGGCCTCGTTGTATGCAATGACACGGGTCCCCGCCACTTTGCGGCAGCCTTTCAGCGTCCGTTGGTAACGCTTTTCGGCCCGACCGATCCGCGCTGGGCCCAGACCTATGACCCATGCGAGCAGCTTGTCAGTGTTCCCGTCGAATGCGGGCCGTGTCAGTTAAAAGTCTGCCCGATTGACCATCGCTGCATGCGTGGGATTACGGTGGAGATGGTGCAGAGGGCGATTGAACGGGCGATTGAGGCACGCAGAGTATGAAGATCGCACTGGTCATTGAGCATTTCGATGCGGCACGCGGCGGAGCCGAGCATTTCGCGGTTTGGCTGGCCGGGCAACTTGTTACCCGCGGCCACGACGTGCATGTAGTCTGCCACGACAGCCGCCGCCACCGCGACCGTTATCAGGCGGCGCACCGGGGTGCATCCCACGACGCGGTCAAATCGGCAACCGCCGGAGGAATCCGCACGGAATCGGTTCCGGGCGTGACGATTCATGCTCTTCGAGCCGCGAAACTCAGCACCGGTTTTGGATTTCGGCAGTTCGGACGGCGGGTATCGCAATGGTGCCGTCAACATCGGCCGGATCTGGTTCATTCCATCTCCGTCGCTTTTCCGGGAGATGTTTATCACCCGCAACCGGGCGTCTACATGCGGATGCAGGATCAGGCGATAAGTTCGCGGGATCATTCGGCGGCGGCAAATTTCAAGCGTCTCACATTGGGAATCTCGGGTAAACAGCGTACCCTGCTGTCGCTGGAAAAGGCGGCCTGCAAGCCGGTAAAACGTGGCGGGGCGGATAAGATTATCTGCATCAGCGATCTGGTGATGCGCGACTTCATGAAATTTTATCAGGTGCCGGCGGAGCGGCTCGTGCGAATGGAAAATCCGCTTATGTATCGCGTACCGTCAGGCGAAGAGATGCTGCGCGACCGGCAGTGGTTTCGGGGCATGTATCATCTGGCGGACTCGGCGAGAGTGGCGCTCTTTGCCGGACACGATTTCCGGCGCAAAGGATTATCGTGGGCGATTCGCGCAGTTGCGGCGAGTGACGACTGGCATCTGGTGGTGGTGGGAATGGGCAAAGTGCGACGGTATCTGGAGCTTGCCGAGGAGCTGCGGATCAGCCCAAGAGTGAAATTCATCGGGCCGACACGGGAAATGTCGCGTGTTTATGCGGGTGTGGATGCGTTATTATTCCCCACGTTCTACGACAGTTTCGGACTTGTGGCACTGGAGGCGATGGCCCACGGCCTGGAAGTCATCAGCACCCGGTTTCTGGGAGCGGCGAATCTGGTGGAGGAACTGGGCATGGGGGTGATTGTCGATTCGCCCCGATGCGTGCACGAAATGACGACGGCGCTGGATTCAATCCGGCCGACGTGGGAGCGGCGGCTTAAAATGGTGCAGGCGGCGGAGGCGCATTTTGCTCGTCTGCGACCGCAAGGGTACATGGATCGACTGGAGCGGATTTACCGCGAAACGGTAACGCCACGTTCGCGCCACGCGGTGGAGCGACGGTAATATATTTTTGTGACATGTTGGCTTTCTGCAGGATGAAACAGTGAACATCTCCTACGTTGGGCTGATACTGGGCGTGGTGGCGGCGTATCTGCTGGGGTCGATCCCCTTCGGGCTTCTGGTGGGACGGGCTAAAGGTATTGATATCCGCGCCCACGGCAGTGGTAATATCGGTGCGACCAATGTGGGTCGATTGCTGGGGATGCGGTATTTCTGGCTTACTTTCGGTCTCGATTTTCTCAAGGGGTTTGTGCCGGTTCTGCTCACCGCCATCATCGGTCGCCATGAGGGTGCGGGGAACTGGCCGCCGCTGATCATCGCGGCTTCCGCCATCGCAGGACACCTGTATCCGATTTATCTGAAATTCAAGGGAGGCAAGGGGGTGGCGACAACATTCGGCGCGGTGCTGGGCATCTGGCCGATCTTTACTTTTGCAGGTCTCGTGGCGGTGGCGGTGTTTCTGCTGGTCTTCTTTCTTTCGCGCATCATTTCGCTCAGTTCGATTGTTGCCGCCGTGGTGTTTCCGCCTGCCGTTCTATTTGCCGGTCGTCTGGCTCCGCATTCGTGGCTGTGGCTGCCGCGGCAGGAGTGGCGAGTCTTCTGGCCGCTGCCGGTGGCGGCAGTGCTGTTTTCAGTTCTGATCATCATCAAGCATCGGAGCAATATTTCGCGGCTGCTTTCTGGCACGGAAAAAAAACTGGCCTATCCCGCACCCAAGCCGTTTGAAAAGCCCCCGACGGATAACCCCACTTCGGGTTCGGGCAGTCATTAAAATTTAATCCAGCTCCGGCGTGGCAGGATCGAATCAAACCAGGGGGCCAGAGGCTGAAGCATCAAGATGGCGGTGGACGCCGGCGGCAGCGGCAGTGCAATTCGCGAAAACAGGGCCGCGAGAAAACCGGCCGCCAGAAGAAAGACCCATCGCGACCGGGGCGAGAGAGGAAGCGTGCCGGGCAGGGCAAGCAGAAAGACCGAGGCGAAAAGGAAATCTCCGCTGCATATTTCAACAAACAGGAGATCGATCGCCCGCTCCGGGGGCAGATACCAGATTCCGCCAAGGCTTTGCCAGAATTGATGGTGCATGGAATGCGCTGAGAGCGGAGCAAAAATCAGGCCCACGAGAACGAACAGGATGAACATCCCCCAGGCGGCGGGATTCAAAATGTTGCGATATGCCAGAATCAGGCCCGCCAAGATGATCCCCAAAACCCCTACCACTCCGATTCGGCCCGGCATTGCCCCAAGAAAAAGTTCGGTCGGCGGCGGTAAGAGAGTGCCGAAGGCGATGTTCAACATGGAACGGGCTTTGGCGCCTTGGGGCCGATCGCTGACAACGCGGAGCGTTTTAGCCAGCACATGATCGGGCGCAGGAACGGTGACCGCATCGCGACCGCGCACTGCGGCTCGTCGGGGCCAGCGATAATGTTGAAGCGGAGTCGTCAGCCCGAGATTTCCCACCACCAGCGCATCTTGAACCAGAATCGGCCCCTGCGAAATCCGGCCCACGGCCAGACTCAAGAATATGGCCACCAGAAGCCCGACGTGGACGCGTTGTCGTCCCGGCAGCCCGGCCAGCCAGATCAGCAGTGCCACCGCTATCCCGGCGATGCTGGCGAGCCAGAGCGGGCAGGTTTCGGGTGCCAAGGCGGACAAAAGCATCGCCGAGGTGATGGTATGGTTGAAGGTCATCAGCTTGCCGTGGCTGGTGAAACGCCTCAGTGTGCCCTGCGTCGCAGCCGCCGCTGCCACCGCCAGCACAATAATCAGCAGGGCGTGGACTCCAAAGATGCTCACGCCCCAGGCGAGTGGGAGTATCAGGGCGATCATGATGGCCTGATAAAATTCACGGCGGGCGACAGGCCAGAGCAGGAATGGAGCGCGGCGTCGTGCACCGGGCGAGGCAACAACTGCAGCATCGGAAGCGGTCATACCGAAGAGTCCCCCACAACCGACACGAGATTAAATTCGACGCGATTGCGCATATCTTCCATGCAGGCGGCCAGAGGAAGCCGCGACGGGCAGATGTAGGTGCACAAACCGCAATCGATGCAGGCCATGGCCTCGCGCGGATTGGCCTGGGCAACTCCATCATGCAGACACTGGGCGGCGTAAAGCGCGGCGGGATTGATGGCGACCGGACAGGTCTGCACGCACCACCCGCAGCGGATGCAGTCCACCGGCGTTTCCGGCTCAGGACGAAGGCGCAGTGCCAGCGTCTCGAGTGCAGAATCCACCTTGGCCGTTGCCGGGTCGATTTCCCGCCCTGTCAACAAACCATTGGCGATGCACTGCATGGCCCCGGGATCGATTCCCGCCTGTAAAAACACATCCCGAACTGGAGAGCCGATTTTCGCCCAGACGACGCGGGGAGAAACGCCCGAAAGGAATATCTGCACCGGGCGATGGGAACAGAGTGTCCCGTGCAGCAGCGATCGGCCCAGCAGCAGGCATGTGAGCAGATCAGCGGTGAGTATTCCCTCTTCAAGCGGATCCGCACTGCGGCAGCCGGCGACGATCCGGGCAAGAATCGCAGGATGAGCGGCCGGATATCGGGACACCAGCGGCAAAAGCCG
>DAHWIP010000167.1:0-5156 GCA_027344975.1 Phycisphaerae bacterium | reverse complement strand
CATCTTCACCAGCCCGGTTCGCTGCGGCAGGCTTGCGCACCCACCCAGCAGGAAAAGGGAAATCGCCACCACGGCAAATACACTCATTCTCGTCAGGTTGATGATCTTCATGAGGCATCTCCACCAAATTGTTCAATTCCGGCAAACGGAATGTCGCCCGCCACCTGCGGGAACTCGTGTTCGATTATAGCAATGCGGACCGGAAAGAGAATTTATCGCGATCGCACGATCCAGCCGGTTTTTTTGCCGATGTCGGGTATTGGATGTGTCAGGGCTCAATGTTGGACGCCGACCGTACGGAGCGTATGTGCGCTTCGACGCCCGCTTGAACTCTCCATCAGCAGCCGGTATCTTCCATCGGCCGATTGTATGGTTTTTCGGTGTGATATGCGTCGAGAGGATCATGCTCAGCCACTACGACGAAAAGAGCCGGCTCAGGCAGATCATGGGAGACGCCCGAGAGAATTGGACCAATATTCTAAGTGCCGCCGAGGCCTCGCAAGAACAGTCGGCAAAAATATCTAAGTTGCTGGATGATCCCGAGCTCCCATTGGGAAATGAAGACGGAAGTTTCGTGGTTTTCGGGTCGTTGGCGAGGCAGGAGTGGACACGTGGCAGCGATGTTGATTGGACCCTTTTAATCGACGGGCAGGCTGATCCAAACCACATCCATGCGGCACACAAGTTCCGGAAGCGCCTCGATTCAAATGGGTTCCCCCCTCCCGGAGCCGCAGGCGTCTTTGGCAATCTTTCGTTCAGCCACGAGATCATCCATCAAATCGGCGGCCAAAGCGACAGCAACCGCAACACCACCCAGAGAGTGCTCCTGCTCCTGGAATCGGCACCGTTGGGCACTCATGGCGAGGCGTTTGAGCGGGTAATCCGGCAAGTTTTAAATCGCTACCTCGCCGACGATCCAACCTACAGGAAGCTCCCGAGGTTTCTGCTTAACGACATTATCCGATTCTGGCGGACCGTCGCGGTGGATTTTGCAGGCAAACAGCGAGACCGTGGCGGAAAAGGGTGGGGATTGCGCAATGCAAAACTCAGGATGTCCCGAAAGCTGGTATTCACCGCCGGTATGCTTCAATGCTTCGGTGCCCAGTTGTCGGCATCCGCCAAGGGCGAGACGCCGGGCACCCGGCCCGTATTGGACTACCTGCTCGAGAGCGTGCGAACGACGCCGCTTGAGACCGTCGCAGCGGCGTGCACGGGTCTGGAAAAGGACGGCAACGCCATCGGGAAAACAATATTCTCCAATTACGACAAGTTTCTGGGGATTTTGAATGACGAGGAAAAAAGACGTTCGCTTGAAAATTTGGAAGCGGGTAAATCCACGGATGATCCAATATTTCGGGATATTCGCGATATTGGGGACAAATTCCAGTTGGGGCTTATCGCCCTGCTCTTCAGCGACAAGTATGCTAAACTTACAAAAGAATACGGAGTGTTCTGATGCATCGAATCGGATTTTCAACGGGTGCCCTTGCGTTGGGCGACGTCTGCCGGGGAGTAGGTTTGGTTCGGGACACCGGCCTGCGGGCGGTTGAGCTCTCCGCACTGCGTGCGGACGAACTGCCCGGACTGATGCAATACATCAAAACCGCCGACCTGAGCGATTTTGACTACGTGTCCGTTCACGCCCCCAGTGCCTTTCCCTCTGAAATGGAAGCTGAAATTATTAAGCAGCTCACACCGGCATTGGATAAAGAGCACCATATTGTTGTCCACCCGGACACAATCCATGACGCCAGGCGGTGGCGACAGTTCGGTCGCTTCCTCTGTGTTGAGAACATGGACAAACGGAAACCCTCCGGCCGCACCGCGGAGGAACTCTCCGAGGTTTTCCGCGATCTTCCCGATGCTTCCTTCTGCCTTGACGTCGGGCACGCCCGTCAAGTCGACCCAACCATGGGCATAGCTGCCGAGCTTATTCGGGATTTTGGCGACCGTCTCGCCCAGGTCCACATGAGCGACGTTAACTCCAGCAGCCGGCACGAACGCCTGAACCTGATGGCATCTCGGGCCTTTGGCGAGATTTCTGAGTTGCTTTCGGTGGAGGCCCCGGTGATTCTCGAATCCCCGCTTCACTCCGAGCCGGAGTCTCGGATCCGTAGTGAAATCGCCGGCGAGATCGCTCGGGCCCGGCGAGCACTTATGGGGCTTGGGCGGGCGGACGAGGACAAATCCCCGATCCAAAGACGGCCCTCGGGCAAATCAGTTCCGGATGGTAGCGCAGCCTGCTTATGATGGAGTATTCACGCCCGGCGGGCGATATGGCGTTGCCATGCTGACCGGATGATCGACCGGGGCGGCCACCCAGATGCAGAGAAGCCCTCCTCCCATCCTCTGCCACATTCCGTTGGGCTTAAATGGTTGCATACCTCTGGCCGACCCGGCGGTATCCTCTTTTACCACGCGCCGGATTTAACATTTCGAACCGGCACCATGCAGGTGTCATACGCAGTTATCGTGGCGGTTAAAATCGGGGCCGGACACTGGCGGCCGACATGTGAAAGGCCCACCTGCACCGTGTGGCCGTCGCGGGTGACATGGTAGGTGAAAATATTATCTTGGTTGGCGCCGACGTATGGATTAACGCACCAGCTGACATGAAAATCGCCAAAGGCAACATTTTCGCCTTTGCCGCGATGATTGCCGGTGTTGAAAATCGAAACCTGAGTGGCCTTGGCGACCGGAGTGGTGGTGATGCGATTGAATTTTCCCGTCAGGTTTTTCACATCCAGCGGCGCCATGTCACTGATGACGGGGACGTTCGCACCGATATTGTCGGTCCACCAGGAAGCACAAAACGTCTTTCTACTTCCGTTCGAAATCACGATCTTCCTTTTCGGCATCTTCCGCATCTTGGGCATCCCCGGCAGGTTCGGCATCACCGGACCGATTGGCTGAAGAGTTTGTGGAGCGGCAGATTGCCAGGGGTACGCGATGGAATAGCTTTCACCCTTGCCAAATTTATTCGGTGATTTTCCTCCTGCAACCACTCCAAAATTTCCGTAAAACATTGGTTTCCGTGCACCGGATTTCGGTCGGGTATAGGCCTCCGAGGGGGCCGTGGCCTGCGGATCGGAGGGGCAGATGAAGGATTTGGTCGTCGTATAACCCTGCAATACCAACAGATACATGCATGCGAGCGGATTTCCCCGGTCCGCCGCCGTCAATCGAGACCGGTTGGCGTGCGGCCTGCGGCCGTACCATTCGGCGACCACCGTTTTCGCCGACTGGTACGGATTCCACCCGGTCGGAAAGCGCGGTTGATTGCAATAGGTTTTGCCGTTGGGGCCGGGAGTGGTCGCAAATGTCGTGTCGTTGCTCTGTGCATAGGCAACTTCCGATTGGACGATTCGCCGGAGATTTCCCGCGCAGAGAGCCCGGTTCGCTACGCTATCGGCCCGCCGGATACCGGGAATCAGGACGGCAATGAGAACCACGGCAATCGCGACAACGGCAAGCACGTCGGCCGGGCTCAATGCAGACCGATCCGTTTTCGGCACTGAAATATCCATCTGAAATCCCCCATACAGGAAAGATCATTTCAATACGATAACCTATGACGAAAATTATGGTTGCAATCGGACATCCCCGTATTTCAAACAGCCGTCGGCCCGTACTCAGGCACCGCAGAAGATGGCGAATTTATTCCCGATGCGCGTGATGACCGAAAACACCATCCGCCACGGCTTTGTTCCGCCGCAGGAATTCCGCCCATAGCCGGGCGGCCGCGATTGGACACCCCCATCACCGGGACAGATGCGTGCCCGCGAGCCCGCTTAAAAAATAATCCATTAATTCATGCCCATGCTCAACATGCAGATCGCTTTCGCGCGCCGCCTTTTCCGTATACGGGCGGGGCAGGGCCCCCTTCCGCTGCGAACCGGCCATCGCAAACGGCACCCGGGCATCATGGTGTTTGCGCGTCATGCATTCGGTCGCATGATCCGGCATGATCAAAATCCGCCACTGCTCAAAGGTTTTCAGCTTCTGCAATACCGGGCCGACAATGTGCTTGTCAATCGCCTCAATCGCCGCCACCTTCGTGACAAAATCGGATTGATGGCTCGCCTCATCCGGCGCTTCAATGTGGGTGCAGACAATGTCAAATTCATCAAGGGCCGCAACCGTGTAGCGCCCCTGGGCGGCGTAGTCGTTGTCGTGGTAGCTGGTCATGCCGGGTACATCAATATTCCGCCACCCCAGAAGGTTCGCGATGCCGCGAAGCAGATCCACCGAAGTCAGCATGGCACCGTAGATACCGAATCGCTCTTCAAAGCTCGGCAGTGACGCGGCTTTCCCCTGTCCCCATGGCCAGATATCCGAGGCCGGTTTTTCACCAAATTGCAGACGCACCGCATTGACATCATGTGCGGACAATACCTTCCGAGCTTCCTCCATCAGGTCCAGCAGTATGCGGCTCTCCGGGCCGCGGGGAAGATGTGAAGCGACCGGTTGATCGGGAATATCGTGCGGCGGTGTTGTCTTAATACGGCTGAAATCCACGCCGGAAATCGTCATCAGGTTGCGGTAGCTCACCCCGGGATGGAGCTTGATCCCCGCAAACCGCGGATCGGAAAGCACCTGCGCCTCAAGAGTGCGGATCAGATCACGGGCCTCGGCATCCTTGAGATGGCCGGCCGAATGGTCAATCATCCGCCCGTCGGCAATGGTGACAAAATTGCAACGGAAAACCCATTGATTCGGATCCAGTTTAAGCCCCATCGCCGCCGCCTCCAGCGGCGCCCGACCGGGATGATATTTGGCCGGGTCATAACCCAACAGAGAAAGCGTGCACACATCGCTGCCCGGCAGAAATTTTTCCGGCGTTGTCCGCACGGTGCCAATCCGGCCGGTGAGTGCCACCTCATCCATGAACGGCTTGGCGGCAACTTCCAGCGGCGTTTTATTACCGAGTTCTTCGATCGGTGAATCGGCCGCCCCATCAGGTATCACAATGACAAACTTCGGTTTTGATTTTCCGTTATTCATAATCATCCAATATACGCAGGTGAACCGGTTCGCCGTGCACACACTCCAGTTGCTCAAGTTCCCGCATTGAATCGGTCACACTGCCGTCCCGCGCCTCATGCGTGGTAATCACCAGCGGTACATACGTGCCGGCCTTGGATTCATGCTGGGCC
>DAHWIP010000166.1:0-5178 GCA_027344975.1 Phycisphaerae bacterium | reverse complement strand
TCGCACCGCCAGGGCAGTCTGCCACATGGCATCACAGAACATGCCATTGCATTTTCAAGACACGTTGGAATGAATGGCTCCGGACGAAAAACATCGCGCAGATTTTTTTCCCTACAAGCTAACAGGTGCGGTGCAATCATCAAGGCATCTATTCGAGGGCCTTCGATTTGCCAATCTAACCACGAGCCTGATTGAAGTATTTGAGCATACCCCCTGCCGAAAAAAATAACAAATGTGCCATCACGAAAAAGCATGGTTCGGATGTGAGTGTTGCGCACGATCTTGTTCAACAACGGGAGCGCTCACGGAGTGGTCGAGATGACATGGACGCAAGTAACGAGAATATCGATCATCAACGCACAGCTGAAATGGCACCGGATCTCGTCGTTTTCAATACGCAGTTGGCTTGGTTGTCCAAGCATTCCTCCGACTTCTGCGTGCCACTTTCGCGCGATCGTTTCAAATTACGATCATCGCCCAATCCGCCATCCCCCAGGCCAGGACTGATTGACGCCCACCCTATTCGATTTTAGGCTACTATAAGAGGTTGATGAGTTTTTTGCGAGCGATAAAAAGCGGTGCGATGTCCATTTTGTCATAGTGAAAACGACGATCGCGTGATTGATTCGCGTCCAGCCGAGGGGGGTGAAGCGATCAGGCGGCGAAGAGAATGCCAGAAATGTCGGCGTCGCTACACCACGTATGAGCGCGTGGAGGAAGCTGTACGCATGACCGTCGTGAAGAAAGATGGGTCGCGCGTACCGTATGACCGAAACAAATTACTCGACGGCATCCAGCGGGCCTGCTACAAGCGGCCGGTTCCGGCATCGACCATCTCCGGCATGGTGGATTCGGTGGAAGAACAGATTCAGCGAAATTTTGACCGTGAGGTACCGAGTTCCGAGATCGGGGAATTGGTGATGAAATCACTGCGAGCGGCTGATCCCATAGCGTTTGTGCGGTTTGCGTCAGTTTATCGGGAATTTCGGGATCTTGGAGAACTGGCGCAGGAAGTACAGAGTGTGATGGACGATGATAAAAAAGATCCGCGACAGCCGGAACTGTTTCAACCTTGAGCGCCGGGTGTTTTTGCCACAGCGGCAGTTTACCGGTTATGCTCGGCGGAGTTTAGTGGTTTGACTTAACGCGCGGGGTAGCTTAACGACATGATGCGATTTGAAGCAAAAAAGCCGTGGGCGATCTTAATGGCTGCGGCAGGGGTGATTTCCACTGTCATTTTATCGGGGTGTTCGCAGGGACCAAAGTCCTCCTCACCTCCGATCGCCGCGCAGGATCGCGTTCCTCTGCCTTCGGTCTATCCGGCACTTCGAGGGACGGTCGGGGAGTATGTCGGACTCGGATACACCGGGCCGATCGTGGTGCGTGGTTGGGGGCTCGTAGCGGGCTTACCCAATACGGGCAGTGGACAGATGCCGCCTCCGATTCGCGCTCTGATGCTCAATCGATTACTCAAAGCGGGCGTGGGATTCTATTCGCACGATACGGGGAATATTGACCCCAATCAAATTTTGGCATCCAAACAGGTAGCGGCGGTGGCGGTTGAGGGGGCCATTCCGCCTTTGGCGGTAAGAGGGACCACGTTTGATGTCTATCTCAAGGCGCTGCCAAATACATCCACCACCAGCATTGAAAACGGCCTGCTCTGGCCGGTAGGCCTGCGGGTGCATATTCGCCTCGTCGACCAGAGCCGCGTGGTGGCCAGAGCCCGTGGGCCGGTATTCTGCGATCCATTTACCTCCGATGGGAAACTCAAACCCACCAGCACCCTGGTTCGCGAGGGAAGGGTGATAGGCGGTGCCGTGGTACAGGAAAGTGTGCCGTGCCTGCTCGAACTCTACAATCCGTCGTATCGCATTACCGATCTGATTCAACGTGTGATCAATCAGCACTACGGTAATTACCCGCCCGTGGCCACCGCCGAAAATGACCGGTTGGTCAAGGTAAGAATTATTCATCGCTATCGACATGATCCGATGCGTTTTGTGCGGCGAGTTCTGGAACTTTATCTGGCGGGCAATGTGCCGGGCTTTAACGATCGTCAGGCACGGGTGATTATTAAATCATTGAAAGATCCTGCGGCGCCGCACGAGGCGCTGGCGGTGGCATTGGAGCAGCTCGGAGCCCCGATTCTTCCCATATTGCAAAAACATTATGGCTCATCCAACGCCGCAGTCGCCTATTACTGTCTGCAGACGGGGGCGCGCCTGGGCGACAGCGACGCGATCACCGCCATCAGCAAAATAGCGCTGGACACCACAAGCCCGTTTGAGCGCCGGGCGATTTACACGCTGGCGCATTGTCACGACCGATTTCTGGCCGGCCTGACCTTTCGCAAGCTGCTGCATTCGGCGTCGCGCCGTGTGCAGATCATGGGGTACAAGGCTCTTGTGTCGATCCATTCATCCATTGTCTATTCGCAGGACATCAGCCAGAAATTTATCATGGATATCATTCCCGGTCGGCAGAAGTGCACAATCTATGTCACCACACACCACCTGCCACGGATCGCATTCCTCGGGCACATACCCTCGCTGGTTCCAGGTTCACTCTACATCAGTCCGCACGATACGTTGACCGTCAATTATTCTCCCACCGCCAGCGCGCCTTCGGGGAACGGTAAATCAGCAGCGAATGCGGAACCGGTGGAGTTGTACTATCGTAATCCGCTCACCGGCCAGACCGTCTCATTAAAATGTGGAGCCGCTGTACCTGCGATCCTGGCGACTCTGGCGGGGGCACCGAATCCATTTGGAAAGCATTATAATCCGCGTCAGGCATTTATCGGTGCGTCGTACCAACGTGTGGTGGAGATGCTCTACACGCTCTGCCATACTCATCAGATCAATGCCGATTTCGTCATGGAAAGTATTACGGGAAAGACCCGGATGCTGATGGCGAGTCTTAATCAACCCCGCCCCAGCCACAGTACGATGCAACATACGGCCAAGGGGTCAACCCCAACGCCGAGTCCGACGGCGCCGTTCAACACAAGCCTGCCGGGTGAGCTACCGGCCGGTGCCCAACCGGCTGGAGGGAAATGAGAACCTGCCGGCAGAGGTAAGCCGACCGGATCCAGAGCTAAGATGGATTGATTCGAGCGTATCAGGCGCCGGCATTTGTCCGTTGTTTGCGGAGTTCCGCAAGCCGCTGCCGGGCATCGCGAAAGTTGAAATCCCACTGCGTGATCTTACTGTAGATTTTCTCCGCTTCCGGTCCCTGATTGGTCAGTTCGTACGCACGTGCCAGCCAGTAGTGCATTTCCTTGCTGCGGCCGTCGCCGGTCGAGGCAAGCTCATAATTTTCGATGGCTCTCTGGAGTGTCTCCCCCGCCTCAAGGTACATGCCTTGGTCAAGAAACGCCCGACCGAGAAGTTGCAGTGCATCCGCCCGGTGCTTGGGACTTGCCTGAGCCTGCTGCAGGACGGCAATCGCATCTTCCGAGCGACGTGCGCGATAGAGGCGCAGTCCATATTCATAGGCGACGTTGGCATCGGATGGGAAGTTTTTGAAGCGTTCTGCAAATTCTTCGACCTCAAACGCCAGTTTTTTCGCATCCAGATCAGCGATCTTTTTCTGCAGCTCTTTATCGTCCGGGTGCGCTTTAAGTTGATCATTCAACTCTCTCAAGTCGCGCCGGAACTTGCGAATGTGCACGTCCCCTTTAAGCATTTTGTATCGATAGGTGCGGGTTTCCTTGAAGGCGCGGTCCAAGACCGCCAGCGCTTCCTCATCGGCCTCATCTGACTCGACATCCAGAAGCGCTTTGATGAGCTTGGCAATGTTCTGCGCATCGAGTGGATTTTGTTCCCAAGCCTCGCGTGCATCTTCAACAAGCTTGATGCGAAATTCTTCGGTTTTATTCAGGGCATCCTTCTGCAGCAACTCCTGAGTACCCGCTTTGTTGGCGAGCGACTCCTTGAAATCAGGCACATTTTCGTAGCCGCCACGCTTCAGGGTTTCGCGCGTACCCAGGTCCTTGATGCGCTGATCCAATGAGGGATCGGTAGGGGTGAGACTGTAGGCCAACTGGACCGCTTCACCGGCTTTGGAGAATTCTGAAACTTGTTCAAAATAATCGGCCATTTCGAGATACTGTTTGACATTCGGGGTTTTACCGGTGCTGATGGCCTGCAAGACAACGGGCCCAAACCAGATAATAATATCGCGATAAGAGCCGAGTGCCGCATGCTTCATCATGTTGAGCATATGGGTGATGTTGCCGGGGTCCTTGGCGAGAAGGTATTCAGCATTGAGCATCTGCTCTTTCGGAGCTTTACCGGCGAAGTAGGGCTTGGTTCCCAGGAAACCACCGGCGGGTTTTCCCCCACTCACCTTGCGGCGCAAAGATACGTCCCGCAGAGCCTTATGTTCATCGAGATTGTCGGGTTCGCGCAGCAGACCCTGGATATACATGTCAATGGCGTAGTCGAAGTTACCCGTATCCGCAACCGTTTTTGCACGGTCAAAAAACGGTTTGCCTTTCCCCGGTCCCTCGACAACGACGGTCGCTTGAGCTTTGGCCATATCAACTTCCGAAACGCCTAAAAAGACAAACTGTCATCTACGCTGCGCCAGAACAAAACGCGTGCTATATTCTACACTATTCAAGCATGTCTTACATCTTTTTCCACTGGAGTCCCGAGAGGATGAAGCCGATTGGCCAACGTCAGAAGCAGCTATACGCCACGCCATGGCGATCCTTATTCGGTGCGGTACAGCCTGTGAAATCTTCCAGTTTCCTCGAATTTGGCAGCCTATCATGTGGACCTCATCGAAGACGCAATCGCAAATCAGGCCAAAAGAAGTTAGCAGATTAAGGGTGATAGTCAACCGTCCGGGTGCCGGGGCGGAAATTCTTTCTATCGGTTAATTTTCATTTTTGCCTGGGAAGCGAACTCTGCTGCAACAATCGATCTATCAGAGCCTTATGGCCGGGCTCTGCGACAAATTCAAATCCACCATTATTCTGAAGGTAGATGGTGTAGAGAACCCCCGGCCGAACCGGTTTGGCGACATATTGGAGTTGTACCACCTGCAGGCCAAGTTTTTTATCGGCACGCCGCGAACGAATCAGCCGCTGGATCTGATGCCAGAGCGAGAGCGCAAAGGGATTGGGTGGTCCGTAGCGGGGTTCCAGAATTCGCGGCACGCCCTCTT
>DAHWIP010000165.1:0-5195 GCA_027344975.1 Phycisphaerae bacterium | reverse complement strand
TCCCCATGAGACGCTCCTACAGGATACCCAGCCATTTGGCGCAGGCGTCGGCGCCTCTCTCAACTGCTTCAATCGGAAATACCGGAAATGGTGTCCAGTGATAATAACAAAAGGGACGCAGGGAAACGGTACTCGGACGGACGACGTGGATGCGGTATCGGTATTCGCCCAGCCGAGAAGCCTGATCGGATTATTGGCCCAGGGATGCGGCGACGGCGAGATAGTTCCGATAATTGTTGAGCATTTCCGTCATTGAATCGCCGCCAAATTTTTCCACCATACTGCGGGCAATTTCAAACGCGACAACATTTTCTACCACAACACCGGCTGCCGGCACTGCACAGACGTCGCTGCGCTCATAATCTGCCTTATCCGCCTGCTTGGTGTTGAGATCAACACTTGGCATGGGCTTTTTTAACAGGGTGCTGATGGGCTTCATCGCGGCGCGAACCACTATCGGCTGGCCGTTGGTCATCCCCCCCTCAAGTCCTCCCGCGTGATTGGTCGGCCGAGTAAAGCCGAGACAAGGTGTGCGGCGCAGTTGCGGATCGAACTCAATGGGATCGTGCACTTCCGACCCCGGAATCATGGCGGCCTGAAATCCGAGCCCAATTTCCACACCCTTAATTGCCTGTATGCCCATCACTTCGGCGGCGATGCGGCTGTCAAGTTTCATGTCCCAATGGGCGCAGCTGCCAAGCCCGACAGGGCAACCATACACACGTGTTTCTACGATGCCGCCAAGCGTGTCACCCTGAATTTTGGCCTCACGTATGGCTTCGATCATGTGGTCGCCGGCCGACTTGTCGGGACAATAAACTTCACTTGCCAGAGTACCGCTTAATAATTCTTCGGGAGTGGCGGAGGCACTGATATTGGCGGCCGCCGGTCCGATGCGCGTCACAAACCCCACGACCTGAATATCAAATGCCCGCAGAAGACATTTGGCGAGCGCACCGACGGCCACGCGGTTGGCGGTTTCACGCGCACTGGCGCGTTCGAGCGTCTCGCGGCAATCGGTGCTGAGCCATTTGGCGGCGCCGGCGAGATCGGCGTGGCCCGGACGCGGTTTGACCAGCGCGGGTGTTTCATCGAGGCGTGAATCACGATTTTTAATTTCAATGGTTACGGGCGATCCAATGGTTCGGCCTCGGCGCACGCCCGTGAGAAACGTCACGGTGTCTGTTTCAATCTTCTGGCGACCGCCGCGACCATATCCCCCCTGCCGTCGCCGGAGTTCGCCGTTGATTAAATCCAGATCAAGCTCAAGCCCTGCGGGGAGGCCTTCAATGATGCTGACCAATGCGGGACCGTGCGATTCGCCCGCCGTGCGGTATGTCAATGTCGCCATGGGTTACTTCCTACTCATTGAGGTATTGCTGTCGTACCATCCATCTCGGCCTGTCAGACTTTGCCCATCACCCGGGAGCCCAACGCCAGTGCGCCGGTGGAGCGGCCGCCCGATATCGAGTACACTCATGTGCATGAGGCTTCGGTCATGGTCGGGCCCGATGCACGGGTCGGCTGTGAACCTGGTCAGGTCCGGAAGGAAGCAGCCATAAGCTTGCTCGGTCCGGTGCCGTCGGTCGCCCGACCGTGATCGCAGCCTCTTTCCCGGTCCAAGCGGGCCAGTGAACGACCATTGCCCGCCAACATCCTGCTTCATCCAAGCTCTGCCTTTAGGTTTCAAGACTAAATACACTTTCCGTCACATCAGCCTCATCGCTTCCGGCAGCCATCATCACTTTGCGGTCCGGATTCGCCGCCAGACGACGCAGAATGTGGAAGACCGTTTCCGCTTTTGCGCCTTCGCCGATGGCAGCGGCGATCTGTTCGGCCGTTCCGCGACCACCCGATTTGAGATGCGCCAGCACCTTGACCTGCAGGGCGATGACCGCCGACGCAGCTTTTTTACCGGCTTCAACTCCGGGCTGGTGGTAGGCATTGATGTTAATCAATTCCCCGTAAAGTCCGACCGCTCTTTCAAATACGGCAATCAGCACGCCGACGGCACGGGGAGTTACCTCGTCAATGGTGATGGTGATGCTTTCGCGCCCATTTTCGTGCAGCGCCGAGCGGGTTCCCTGCAGAAAGCCGGAAAGGTAGTCGCCGCAGCGGATGCCCGGTTCCACTTCTACCGCCTCGGCAGCCGAGTTGTCGCGTTCAAGCGAGGAGGATTTGAGCACCTCGATGAAGGTAACGAAGAAATTATTAATACCTTCCCGTAACTGCTGCACATAGGCGTGTTGATCGGTTGAACCCTTGTTGCCATAAACAGCGATGCCCTGATGCACCTCGCGCCGGTCGCGGTCAAACTGTTTGCCGAGCGATTCCATGACGAGTTGCTGGAGATATTTGCTCAGGAGCAACAGGCGATCTTTATAGGGCAGGATGACCATATCTTTCAGGCCCCGGCCGCCGCCGATGTAATACCACATGAGGGCGAGCATCGCGGCGGGATTTTCGCGGATATCGGGTTTACGGGTGACGGCATCGGCATCTTTCGCCCCCTTGAGCATTTCATCAATGGAAATTCCCTGCAGGGCTGCGGGGAGCAATCCCACCGCGGAGAGTTCACTGGTCCGGCCGCCGACCCAATCCCACATCGGGAATCGCTGGAGCCAATTGTGCGACTGTGCATGGCGGTCAAGTTCGCTTCCGGCGCCGGTGACGGCGACCGCGTGACGGCCGAAATCGAGGCCCCTGGCGGTATAGGCCGCTTGGGCGATCAGCATGCCGTTGCGTGTTTCTTTGGTTCCGCCCGACTTACTGATGACAACGGTGAGCGTACGCGGAAGGGATTTTCCGATACGATCCAGCACACGATCCATGCCGTCCGGATCGGTGTTATCGAAGAAGTGCATGGTCATGCGGTCTTTGGAACTGCCCAGCGCTTCGGAAACAAATTGCGGGCCCAGGGCCGAACCGCCGATGCCGATGATGAGGGCGTCGGTGAATTTTTTTCCATTCTGGGCTTTGATATCGCCGCGGCGGAGTTTTTTTACAAACACCTTGATGGCATCAATGTTGGCCTCAATTTCCGCCGCAATCTCAGATGACGGAGCCCGCTTGCTGTTGCGCAGCCAATAATGTCCCACCATGCGATTTTCGTCGGGGTTGGCGATGGCGCCGTTTTCGAGCTCGGCCATAGCGGCAAAGGCACCGCGCAGGGCGGGCTTCATCTCGGATAGAAATTCATCCGAAAAGTTCATGCGACTTACATCCAGCGAGAGGCCGATCCGACGGCAATCCATCAGATGCGTTTTATATCGGGTCCAGAGAGCTTCAGGTGAGTGAGCGTTCATTGCAATCTCCTTCTATTTACCTTTCCTTGGCCCGCTCGGGCACCGTGACCACTTATTCTCGAGCAACCGTCCTTCGGCCATTGTTCATGGCCGGTATCGCCTGATGATAAGGGTATCATTCTGTCCGCCAAAGCCGAAGCTGTTCGACATGACGGCATCCACGCGGGCGGGACGCGGTTCATTGGGCACATAGTCCAGATCACACTCCGGATCCGGAACACTGTAATTCGCCGTAGGCGGCAGGATCTGATCACGCAGGGTCAGCACGCAGGTAACCGCCTCAACGGCGCCGGCGGCGGCAATCAGGTGCCCCATCATACTTTTAATACTGCTGATCGGCACCCGTCCGGCATGCGGACCGAAAGCCGCCTTGATGGCGTGCGTCTCCGTGGAATCGTTTTCCTTGGTGCCTGTGCCGTGAGCGTTGATGTAATCGATATCGCCGGGTGTGAGCCCGGCATCTTTCAATGCTTCGTTGATGGCCATGACCGCGCCACGCCCCTCGGGATGCTGATCCGTAACACGGTAGGCATCGGCGGAACTTCCGTAACCGACGACTTCAGCCAGAATAGGGGCGCCGCGCGACAGGGCATGTTGAAGATTTTCAAGAATTAATACCCCCGCGCCTTCACCGATGACAAAACCGCTGCGGGTTGCATCAAAGGGGCGGCATGCACGACGCGGATCATCGTTGAGGGTTGACAGGGCGGTCAGGCGGTTAAAACCCGTCACGCCGAAGGGATGAATCATGGAATGGGCACCGCCGGAGATCATGATGGAGGCGTCGCCGCGGCGGATGATCTCGGTTGCCTCTCCCAGCGCCTGCGTGGAGGCGGCGCAGGCCGTGAGGCAGTTGAGAGCCGGCCCGCGGGCATTGAATTCCATACTCAGATGATTGATGGGCAGTGCCGGTTCCTGTTCAATTTCGGCCAAGGCATTGAATGATTTCAGGGCATCGCGGCCCCATCCGGCCATGTCGAGGGCGCCAGCGTCCCGTTTCCAGTTGGCGATGGCAGTTCGGGTGAAGGTTGCAAAATCAAGCGACCCTTCACCGCTGCCCAGATAAGCGCCAATTTCATAGGGGTTAAGTTTTTCATGTTCCGGCGTGCCGGGCGGCGGCAGTGCCGCCTGAGCCCAGGCTTGGTGGGCCGCATCCAAGGCGAAACCGGTGGCACGGGAGATTCGGTTGTGCTTACCGGAGGCCGCGATTTTATCCGGAAAATGATAATCTTTTACTTCTGCTGCGAATGTCGTCGGAAAGGCACGGGCGTCAAAATTGCGGATGGGCGCCACACCGCTTTCGCCGGCCAGCAGTCGACGCCAGACGCTCTCAATATCGCAACCCAGCGGCGTTACCCAGCCCATTCCTGTTATCACAACACGATGCCGCATGCTACTGTGCCTCCTGATATCGGCTCAACACGATGGCCGAGTGCTGCCCCGCCAGCGAGCGTGCCAGGATCAAGATGTGCGCCAAATCGGCGGAGGTTTTTGGGCTTTTCACGACCGGAATATCATGGAGCGGATGATCGCAGTTGACGGTGGGGCAGAGAGTCTGCCGTTTCAGCATCTGAGCCGCCATGACCAGATCAATTGCCTGACTTGCCGCACCAGGATCACCTATCGCTCCGCGCGGCGTGGTCAGCGGTGGAAGGGAGCTGAAAACCGAGCTGATACCCGCGATATCGGATTGATCAAGCTTTGGCAATGCACTGGCCGGTGGAAGCAGGGCGCTGATATCATCGGCACGTAACGCGGCGCCAGCCAAGGCGCGGCGGCAAATGTGAGCAAGCGGTTCACCCGCAGGATCCGCCTGCCCGAGTGGAAGAGCACTGGCGCACGAGGCCATACCTTTAATTTCGGCGTAGATATCAGCACCACGGCGACGCG
>DAHWIP010000164.1:0-5198 GCA_027344975.1 Phycisphaerae bacterium | reverse complement strand
CTGATCGATGGCCGGCCGAGAGGCGATGCCAAGGAAATCCTTGGGAGGAAATACCCTGCCCCGACCGGCAGATCGAATTCGCCGCAGAACGCCGTCTTGCACACTGTCCATCATCGCCATAACGTCAGAAAATTGTATACATTTTTCTGACAGATTGCAACCGAGCGCATCGGCGAGTTTGCTTGCCACCATACCCCATGCCACCGCATTTCCATGACGGACATCGGTCGCGTGATCCGAACGCCGGGGAACGCACGCCCCGAGGACTGGATGTGCGGGGGGAGCGAGCCATTTACGCCGCGCGATGGCGGTCGAGTCGGCACGCGGTCGGGTGGAGGGGCCGTGGGCTTCCATAAATTCCTCTTGTGCGGCCTACCCGGGGACGCGCGGGGAGCTGCAGTTGGCACGCCTTGGCCGCCACCTTCGGCGGATTTACGACCCGGGTTTAGCGGTGGGAGGCGGGCCGGAGAGGACGAGGTCGCGGTTTTTCAGGCGTTCGACGCCAACCGCGTGCGTGCCATGCGGGTCGGTTTCCGCCCGACCGCATGGTGCACCTCCGCAGTTAAGCTGGGCCAAAGCGGTCCGACCTGTGTTGAAGGCTTTTATTCGGCCGGGCCCTCGCCACCGTGAAGCGCATTTATTTTTGGGGAAGGCTGGCTGGGAATTTTGGCATCCGCGCCGACCTTTCTCAGGCGGATAATCAGTTGTTTGGCCGCACGTTTCAAGAATCGCCAAAGGCGGATAAAGGCAAGAAACGCGATGGCTGCTATGGCGGCGATCAGGAGGATCACTGCAAGACCTGCAAATGGATGTTCCTGGATGGTTGCAATGGTGTGCACGGCTTTCATGACGGCGCCGCCGACACTTGAGACTATCGAGCCGACAACATGGACTATTCCACCAATCAACAGAGCAACCCCCCCGGCGGCCGCGAGGCCGCGGCGATTTTTCCACAGTGCGGCGACGGTTTTGTTGCCGCCCGCCGCAATACGGTCCAGCAACGCCGCCGGCTCCCCCTCCTTCGCGAGCTCACCATTTTCGATCATGTGATCGAGTTCCACTGCCTCCGGATTGCCAATCTTCGTCATTGCCTCGGCAGCCGGCAAGCCATCTTTGGCTATGGCATCCTCGGCAATGCCGGGTTCGAGGATCATGGCTTTGGCTGCGGGAGAACCGTAGGCCTCAAACAGTGCGAGTTGCTCGTGGGATTCAAATATGGACAGCGATTGCCTCCCGTAGGTGGCCATGATACGGAAGGCGTCAGGACGCAGGGCCGTCGGAACCTTGTCGAGTTCCTGCCCGGCATCGGGACCGATTTGTTGAAAAACCTCCGAGGTCTCGGCAAAGCCGTACTCACCTGTGCAGGTTTCTACCTCGGAGCGCAGGGCGTTCGGGCCGCCGATCTCAGCCGTCTCGGCAGGGAAATCATGTTCCACCTGTGTAAACAGTTCGCCAACGGCCTCGCCCGCAGCGGCTTCCTGGGCCGGGGCAAATCGAGCCCGGCAGAACAGCATAGCTGACGCCAGGGTCAAGATAAATAAAGATTTGCGGAACATAACATGCCTCCTGAACATAATCTCGTCCGTCAGGAATGTGACTCGACAGCGCGCACGAATTTACGTCTCATCTCCCGCTGCTGCGCCACCACCGATTTGAGTATCGTCAGCAAGCCCGGGTTCTTACCGTCGCCGTGGAGCGTTGCAGATTGCATTCTATCCAACGCCTCGTCGGCCGATTTCCCGGCCGGCGCGCTCGGATCGCTGAAGAGGTTGTATACCTCATTAAATCCGAAACCGACGATGCCCGCTGCCACCAATGAAATACCGGCCGTCTCGGGCGCGGCATCGGCGCCGACCTCCTCTGCGCCACCATCGACGGCGGTGTCTGTAGCTAAGCTGGTGGCGACCCTTGCCGAAAGCTTCTCGCCGATCCTCCCGGCAATACTTCCATCAATATTGCTTACAAGTGCCAGGTCGGCATTCTCCGCGCCGGAGGCCTGTATACGCTTGATCGACTGCTGCCACAACTTCCGCACGAGAAGTTTAGGTTCCGCATCTGTGTGCACATGGGCCTCGGCCGCATGGGCGACGAGATAGCCTGCCACAGCTACCCGCAGGCGATTGTTGGCAGCCGCCTCGCGTTCAGCGAATACCGCCGTGACATTGCGCAGTTCCTCCCGCATTTGCTGCCGCGTCATGACGTCGTCACGGAAATCCTCTGCAAGGAGGCTCTTGAGGTGCTGCCGCGAAGAGAATGGGAGTTTATCCCACACCACGTCGAACTGCGCGTGGATATCTGTCGCGTCATTCGCAAAATGGGGAACATTCTTTTTCTTGAGGCGCGAGAAAAATTCCACGATCTGGTTTTTTGCATCGGCCAAAGCCACATTGTCGGCGTGGTTTGCAGACCGCAGAATGGTGGGAGGTAGTTTCAGCCTACCCATTTCCGGATGCATGAACACGGCCACACAGATAACCACCAAGAGGCAAAAAAGAATTAACGCCAGGGCATTCCGGGGCATGCCGCGTATTTTCCCGGCCCGGCGTGCAATGGGGCCCCCGTCGGAGCGGCTTGGGCTATACACCGTCGGCAGATTGGGTTCGCCCTGCTCGCGGACGGCTGGAGAGAGGGGCTGGAAACTGTCCATCACAAATCCTCCAATAAAAAAGGCCGTGCTCAGAAGCGGATATCGTTCGCCTATAAAATCCCGGGTGATTATCCCATGGAATTGTACCGCTGCGGGGGCATTCCTGAAAGCTGTGGTCGGGCCAGTGGGGCCAGCGTGACCGAAATGTGAATTTTTCGTTTTCATACAGTTACGAAGAGCCCACAGTGGGAACGGCAGGACGGAAAGCCTGAAGCCGCAGGGCGTTTCAGGTTCGTGACGCGCCGACCGGGGTGCATATCGGCGGCCACCTCTGAAGCAGGCGACCCTGCCGGGCGCCATTGGTGGGTTTCACGAGCCGTGCTCTGGAGCACCCCAACTCAACGTTCTCACTTCGTGGGTAATTATTGCGTGACGGTGCAATAGAGGCCGAAAGGATCCGAGAAATTCCTGAAATCGGACGCAGAGAGCGAAAGACGGGCCAACGCCGAGATCGCTTCTCTTTTGACACCCTACCGCAGCAGGGGGAAAACTGCATCGCCATGATTTTGACATTTAGGTAAAGTATGACTAATACGTCATCTATGAGTCCGATGCAAAACAGGCCCAAGATCCCGCCGTTCGGGCCAGACGGTTTGTTGCCGCGTGGGGATTGGCAGTGGTATTCGTGACCGGCATGGCCATGAGTTGGAGTTTCCCTCTGCGTTTCGGCAATCGCGCCAAGATCGTAAACCGAGGGGAATCGTGAAAATCAACTATGGAGAACCATCATGATTCGCAACGAGGCTGAATACCGGGAGGCTGTGGCCCGCCTGGCCGACGAACAAAAACGCCTGGCTGATCATCGCTCGCGATTGAAGGCCGCCGGTCTCAAGGCCGAGGAAATCAAACGTGCGATCGATCCCATAGCGTCATTTCATCTTCAACTCAAAGAAGAAGTTGAGAGTTATGAGCGCCTGAAACGCGGCGAATTTGAAGAACTCGAAAATCTGCGCGGCCTTGGCCATTTGCTGATTGCCCTGCGCATTGCTCAGGGGATTTCACAGCGCGAGCTGGCGAAACGCCTCAAGGTGCACGAGTCGCAGGTGTCACGCGATGAGCGGAACGAATATTTCGGGATCACGCTCGACCGGGCCATGAAAATTCTCGATGCGCTCAATGTGCGGCTGCGAACCAGGGTGGAACTTGAACCGCAGCGTGGCGTCGCGGTGGCGTAGAAACCTCTGCCGCTCAGCGACGTTTTAGCACCAAAATTCTGCCCTGAAGCTGTGAATCTCTCAGTGCACTTTCACGGCACGCCGCGAGTCTCCACGAGCCGACAGTGCCTCAAATTGCCGCTTGCAGGCAGGGATTGGTGCCCGAAGGCCCTGCTAAGCTTTCCGGCAGATTAAATCCGTATGTAATTGGCCAACCTCGTGGCACAGTGTCCCACGCCAGCACCAACCGACACGCGCTTGTCCGCTGCGTCCGCCCGCAGTTAAAAAAACGCCCGATATCCGCTACAATTACATACTTGTTTCGGGCAATGTTGCCGCAGCGGAGAAGTTTCAGATGATTAAACGACGGAAAACCCGGCAGGTAAGGGTAGGAAATGTGCTCATCGGGGGCGATGCCCCGGTGGCTGTGCAGTCGATGACCAGCGGCTACACCCACGATATCGACGGATGCGTGCGGGAAATCAACAAACTGGCGGCGGCGGGGGCGGATATTGTCCGCGTGGCGGTGCCGGAGCGCAAGGACACCGAAGCGCTGAAGGAGATTCTCAAGCAGGTCACCGTGCCGATTGTGGCCGATGTGCATTTTCATTTTCAGCGGGCGCTGGAGGCCGTTGAGGCGGGGGTACAGAAAATACGCCTGAACCCGGGCAACATCAATGATCGTTCGCAGGTGGAAAAGGTGATTGATGCCTGCAAGGAGCGGGGCATTCCGATTCGCGTCGGCGTTAACGAAGGATCGATTGTTGAACGGAAAGACAAACAGCGGCGTCTGAAGGAACTTGGCGCCGTGTTCAGCGACAACCGGCATGGCCATCTGCTGGCGATCATGATCTCCAAGCTGGAAGAATATCTGGATATTTTCTACGAACGCAATTTTTACGATATCGTCATCTCGGCCAAATCGATCGATCCGCTGCTGGTGATCGATGCCTACACGGAAATATCGCGCCGATTTGATCATCCGCTGCATCTGGGCGTTACCCATGCGGGCCCGAAGGAAACCGGCACCATTCGCAGTGTGGTGCCGCTGGGAACGCTTCTGGCCAATGGGATCGGCGATACGATTCGTATCAGCTATGCCAACGATCCGATCTACGAAGTTCAGGACGGTCTGGAACTGCTTTACGTGCTGGGACTGCGCAACCGTCGGGGCGCGGAACTCATCGCCTGTCCGACCTGCGGGCGGATTCAGGTGGATCTCTTCACGCTCGTGCAGCAGGTCAATACCAAGCTCAAGGAGCACATCACACTGCCGATCAAGGTGGCCGTGATGGGGTGCGTCGTCAACGGCCCCGGCGAATGCGAAGGAGCGGATGTGGCGATATTTGCGGGCGACAAGCGCGGCATCATCTACGTGCAGGGGCAGAAGGTGGCCA
>DAHWIP010000163.1:0-5222 GCA_027344975.1 Phycisphaerae bacterium | reverse complement strand
TCAGCCAGCGCGTCGCCACCCGCGGGACGAGAAAACCCACCAGCGGCATCAGGCAGAATACCACGATTCCGCCCGGCGCCAGTACCATCCCCGCCTGCCGTGCATCGTAACCGAACATCCTCTGCACCAGCAGCGGCAGCAGCGTCGTGCTGCCGTAGAGAATGCTGCCGAACATAAACATGCCGAAAGTGGCGAAGCCGAAATTCTTCACCTCCTTGAGCATTCGAAAATTGACAATCGGGCTTTTGTGTCGCCATTCCCACCAGACCGCCAGAGAGATGCCAAGGACGGCGGCAACGGCCAGTGTCCGAATGAGCGGCGAGGCAAACCAGTCGGCATCTTCGCCCCGATCGAGCATGATCTGCAAACTGGCCAGACCGACCGCCAGCAGTCCAAATCCAAGGTAATCAATCTTCGTTTCGCTGAGTTTAATCCGTCGATGGCTGGGATTGTCCTGCAGCAGAATGGAGAGCATGAATAGAGTTATGATGCCGACGGGCACGTTAATGAGAAAACACCACCGCCACGTGAAGTTATCGGTGATAAAGCCGCCCAGCAGCGGGCCGAGCACTGGCGCAACGACCACCACAATCCCGTAGGTGGCCATCGCAGCACCGATTTTTTCGGGCGGAAAGACATCCCGCAAAATTGCCTGGGCGCCGGGTTGCAGCCCGCCGCAGCCCAATCCCTGGAAAATGCGGCAGAGAATCAAGATCGAAAAATTCGGCGCCATCCCGCACAGCAGGGAACTGATCGTAAATAACGCCATACATCCCATGAAATAGCGCTTGCGACCGAATGCGGCACTGAAAAACCCGTTCAGCGGCAGCACGATGGCGTTGGCCACCAGATAGCTGGTCAGCACCCAGGTGCTCTGGTCAATGGATGTCGCCAGCGAGCCGGCAATGTGCGGCAGGGCAACGTTCGCAATGGTGGTGTCCAGCACCTCCATAAACGCCGCCATCGCAACCACGGGCGCTATGACCCACGGATTCATGGCCGGTCGAGCCGGCTGGGGAATCGCGGCCGCGGCGCTCATTGTATTTTCACCTCCGGCTCGCACGACATGCCCGTTACAAGAAACGGGGCATTTTTCGGCAGATGCTTAAAGAGGATTTTGACGGGGATACGCTGCACCACCTTCACGAAATTGCCGGTGGCATTTTCAGGCGGCAGCAGACTGAAGGCGGCACCGCTGCCCGCTTGAATGCTCTGCACGTAGCCGTGAAAGGTAAATTGTGGATACGCATCGACGCTGATGGTCACCGGATCCCCCGGTTTCATATGGGTTAAATCGGTTTCCTTGAAATTCGCCACCACCCATGTTTTTTTACTGACAATATTCAGCAGGCTCTGGCCGACGGAAACATAGTCGCCCGGTTCAATGGCTTTTTTGGTTACGTACCCGCTGACCGGGGCGTAAATTTTGCAGTACGACAAATTAAGTTCCGCCAGTGCCAGCTGGGCTTTCAATTGCTTGATGGTTGCCTCACTGGAACTGACATTGCTTTGCTTCTGCCCCACCTGCTGCGGCACAACGTCGTAGGCGGCTTCTTTGGCCTTTGCCTCAACCAACTGCGCCTTGGCCTGCTGAACACCCGCCTTGGCCGCCTGTATGCTCGCCTTCGCGGCAAGCACATTGGCGTTCGCCTGCTTCACATAAGCGATCTTCGCCAGCAGGGTCTTGCGGGCGGCAAGAACGTCGGCCGCAGCGGTTACGGCATCGGCGCGATAGGTATCGAGTTGAAACGGCGTGACATCGCCGGTCTTCACCAGCCCCCGATAACGACGGTAATCGCTGTTGGCCCGCTGGGATGTAGCTATCGCGGCGGCGAGATTGGCTCTGGCTCGTGCCACATCTGCCGCAGCCGATGCTACCGCCGCCTCCGCCTGTGCCAGCGTGCTGGCCGCCTGCAGAACCGCCGCCTGTGCGGTGGCGAGGCCTGCCCTTGCAATCTGAACGCCGGCAATGGCCTGATCCAGTGCGGCTGTTGCACGTTGACGCGTTAAACCCAGCTCATAATTGGATGCGGCGGCTTTTGCCTCGGCGTTCTCAATTTGGGCCTTGAGAATGGCAACCTGGGCGGCGTAGGGGCGTGAATCCAGGGTTAATAAAAGCGTCCCTTTTTTCACATATTGGTTGTCCAGCACGTCAACCTTTAATATCTGCTGGGCAACGCGCGGCGCCACCGCCGTTATGTGGGCCCGAATAAAGGCATCGTCCGTGGATGCGTAATTCAGCGAATGAATGTAATACGGAATGCCCAGCGCCAGGCCAAGAATCAAAATCACAAGGCCGCCGATCAGGAAAACCTTTTTACGTTTTCCATTCTTCTCCGGCGGCGCGGCAGCCTGCGGTGGGCGCGAGGTGCTGCGAAACGTCTCTCCGGCACCCGGTGGCGGTGCGGGTTGCAGGTCGGTCTGTGTCATATCAGCTTGTACTCCAATTAAATTTCCGGCGTAAGCCTGATGCGTGCACTGCTCTGCCGGTTGCCCATATTCCGTTATTATTCCCCACTGTCCACATCCGTATTAGTTTGCTGCCGTCCCGGACGGCTGCGTTTCCATCAAAGAGGCTATTCCGCCCAGCGAGAAGCGGGCGATGTTGGCGGCAATTTCGTTGATCAATTCTTCCGTATATTCCGTCTTACCCCGCAAACGCAGAATGACGTGGCGACACCGATAATAAAACAGGCACTGCCCCACGACGCATTCCATAAACTGCTGTTCCAGCTCGGCCGGTACATTGTCGTGCAGGCGCCGTAAAATCGCTGACAGCCGGGTTCGCATCGGCTCAATCTTAATCCGGATCAACTCATCGAGGGCACTGGTCGGCTCAGCGATCTCCCGGGCGACCATTTTGTTATACCATTGCGGCCGATTCGGACTCACGAGCCGGGCTAAATATTGGCGGATGAACAACTCCAGTGCCGCGTGCGGATCCTCGCCCGGTTTGAGTTCCGGCGGGGTATCCGCCGATTCGCCGGTGATCTGCCGACCGTAGGCGAGCACCTCATTGTAGAGTTTTTCCTTGCTGCCGAAGTAATAATTCACCGCGGCGATGTTGGCCCCGGCACGCTGCGAAATCATCTGGATCGTTGTTGCCGAAAGCCCATGCTCGGCAAATATTTCGCCTGCGGCTTCCAGCAGTCGGGTGCGTGTGGAGTCCAGTTCTGCATCCGGTTTTCGAGCCACCGCCAAATACTCCAAATAAACATCTCAAAGTGCCGCTTGCGAAAGCTCACTTCAAATACATAATTGAAACGAACATTTGAAAAGTCAAGTTGAGCCTGCGTAGAATGGTCACCTTCAGTCGTCGCGGGTGCCCGGGAACGGTATCGGGTGAGGCGGTGAGGGCATGAATCATTGGGAGTTTTTAAAGTATGTCTAAGCTGTTTGAAAATATGAAGTTAGGTCCAGTTGAAGTAAAGAATCGCCTGGCCGTCGCCCCGATGTGCCAATACAGTGCCGCCGACGGTTGTGCGAGCGATTGGCACCTCCAACATCTTGCGAATTTGGCCTGCAGCGGGGCGGGCACGGTCATGATCGAGGCAACCGCAGTAGAGCGCCGGGGTAGAATTTCTCATGGCTGTCTCGGACTCTATAGCGAAGCCAATGAACTGGCCCTGAAAAAAATCATCTCCTTCATCAAAAGCATTCGTCCACACGTGCGCATCGGAATCCAGCTCGCCCATGCCGGGCGCAAAGCCTCAACACAGATTCCCTGGCTCGGCGGAGGTCCCCTCACCGTAGAGCAGGATGCCTGGCAAACCGTCAGTGCCTCCGCCATCGCGTTTGACAACGGTTGGCATCTGCCGACAGCTTTGACCGCGGAGCAAATCCAGCACACCGCAGACGCATTTGCCCAGGCCGCATCTCGCGCCGTGGCAGCAGGTGTCGATATCATTGAAATCCATGCCACGCACGGCTACCTGCTGCATCAATTCATGTCGCCGCTGACCAATCATCGAAAAGACGATTACGGCGGAAGTTTTGATCATCGCATTCGCTTTGCGATGGAGGTTGTTGAACGCATCCGCCGCGCGGTGCCCAAAACCGTTGCCTTGGGAATGCGAATAACCGGAAGTGATTGGCATCCCGACGGATGGCAGATTGACGACGCCTGCGAATTGGCACGGCGTATTAAAGACAGCGGCGTACACTACGCCTGCGTATCATCCGGAGGCATTATTCCACATATCCGCATACCGGCAGAACCGGGCTATCAGGTGGGCTTTGCGTCCAAGGTGCGCCAAGCATCCGGCATCATCACTCGTGCGGTCGGCATGATCTCCGATCCCCATCAGGCGGAGGGGATACTTCAGCGCGGCGACGCCGATTGGATAGCCATGGCGCGGGCCATTCTTTACGATCCACGATGGGGTTGGCATGCCGCCGTTGCCTTGGGTGATCAGCCCGATGGGCCGCCGCAGTATGCGCGGGCGATTCCGCCGCTGTGGAAGCCCTGATCCGGCGGTAACCGAAATCGCACCTGTTGAGGTGGGCATATCGCGCGCCGGGCCTTACCGTGAAAGCATCTCCGCGGCCCGCAGCACACTACCGCGTTCGGCCGGTTTTGGGCTAAGATGCTGGCGGTGAATAGGCACCCGTGGTCTGAACTCAATTGGAGTCTCGCAATGGCGAAGCAAACTGGAACCCGAAAGAAATCATCCCCCGATAAATCTCCTCCCGCTTCTTCCGCCCGGGAGAAACCCCCCGCCGAAACCGCTGCCCCGGCACCGACATCACCGCTGATGGGCCTGCCGTTCGAACAGCCGATTGTAAAACTCGAGCGGCAAATTCAGGAATTGATCGTGCTGCAGGAGCAGAAAGGCGTTGACTACAGCCACGAAATCGCAAAACTCCGCGAGAATCTCATCAGCCTGATCAAAAAAACCTACGACAATCTCTCCGCCTGGGAAACCGTTCAGGTGGCCCGACACCCCAACCGCCCGCAAACCCGCGATTACATTCACATGATCATCAAAGATTTTGAGGAACTTCACGGCGACCGGCGCTACGGAGATGACAAGGCGATTGTCACGGGTACGGGACGGATCGGTTCGCAAAAAATCATGCTCATCGGTCAACAGAAGGGACGCGATACAAAGGAAAAAATTGCCTGCAACTTCGGCTGTGCCCACCCCGAAGGGTATCGCAAGGCCCTGCTGAAGATGCAGTTTGCCGCTAAATTCGGCTTGCCGGTGGTGTGCCTGATCGAT
>DAHWIP010000162.1:0-5238 GCA_027344975.1 Phycisphaerae bacterium | reverse complement strand
CTGTTGCCGACGTCGTAGCAGCCAACCGATGTGTTGCGCCCAGCCACACTGTCGCTGCCATCAAGGCCGCAGTCAGTCCATGATATCTACCACGTATTGGCATACATTCTCCTTTTTGGTCGCCCGCCGGACCCAGCGGAATAAATTCAACGCTGCCATGCTAACACGGCGAACCGTTGCGGCCAATCCCGTGGATCCGGGAAATCCGCATCGCCGGGCATAAAAATCTTTCCGTGGCGCGGCGATTATTTCGCCGTGGCGCAACGCACCCCATAGTGCAAACGGCGTCCCGTCGCTTAACAAGAACGCCGGCATGCTGCCAACGCCTCTCATCCGACGCATCAAGCCGAGATCGGGCTGCCCCAGCTTCTTTTTGAATCCACCCGCGGGAGGCTTGAGGGCGGCTCGTGCGCTGGTCCCCCCAGGCTCGCTGCGAGGCGGCCTGGTTACCGGAGGTGGCGCGGGGTCAGCAAGGCCAGTTTTCGCCCAGTTGACAGCGGCGCCTCATATGTGAGGAGTTATTTCCGATTCAACGTTTCACGTAGCAGGCACGACTTGTTTGCCCTGGTGGAGGAATCCCAGCAGGACCGGCAGGAGCAACAATGTCAGCGGCATTTGCACCAGCAAGCCGCTGATGATCGCTATTGCCAACGGCTGCTGCATAGCCGCACCGGGGCTTAGCACCAGCGCCAAGGGCGAGAGTGCAAGGATGGCGGCGATGGTGGTCATGGCTATGGGCCGCATGCGGTTTTTCCCGGCGTCAATCAGGCGTTTTCGCACGGGCGTATCGTCGCTCATATCGTTGTATTCCGAGTAATAAAATATTCCGACTTCCGTCACAATTCCCACCACCATGGTCATGCCCATCATTGAGGAAATGTTGAGTTGGGTATGGGTGATCCATAATCCGACAAAAACGCACGCCAGCGCCAGCAGCGGAATAACCATCATAGCGATCGAGGCTCCAAAGCTTTCATACAAAAACAACAGCAATAGAAATACCAGCACCACGCCGCCGAGCATCACCACCACCAACCCCCGAAAGGCGATCTGCTGCTGGCGGTACAATCCGCCGAGTCGGTAATAAACGCCCTTCGGGAACATGCCCGGCCGATTCAAGACTTTCTTGACGTCCACCATTGTCGATCCCATGTCCCGGCCATGGATTCGCGCCGTTACCGCGACCATCCGCTGGAGATTAATGTGATCAATCTCCTGCTCGCCGGGCCGGATTTGAACTTGGGCGATGCTGCTGAGCTGAAAGCGGCGCCCCTTGGGCGAACGCAGCCACAGGTTCCGCAGATCGGCCAGAGTGCGGCGCATGTCCCGGGGCGCCCAGACTCGCACACCGATCATTTGCGGCCCGCGCCGAATCCTTGTGGCAACGGCGCCATAAACATATTCATGAACAAAGCGGGACACCCGTTGGGGGGTGATGCCGCGAATACCCGCCGCAAACGAATTCATTTTTATGTATATCGAATCGCCCGCCACCACCACCCCACTGCGGGCATCGGCGACGCCCTTTACCTTTTTGATGGCAGCCAGCACCTTGTGGGCCTCGTGATCCAGCATGCTCTGATGGTCGGAGAAAATTTCCACCCGGATCGGCTCCGGCACGGCCGTCAGATCGCCGATTTGATCCTGCATGAGCTGTTCAGGATCAATATACAAACTCGGCACGCGATGATGAATCTCTTGGGCGATCTTCTCCATGATCTGTTCTATGGGCGGGCGGGGAAAGGGCTTGAGTTGGACGTAATAATCGCCGGCATAAGATTCGGTCAGGCTGCCGCCAAGTTGCATTCCGGTGCGGCGGGAGTATGTCGCCACATACGGGTTAGCCCGCAATATTTTTCCGACCTGCCGCAGCAGGCGGTCCGTCTCCGTCAACGCCCCCCCGGGCGGCGCGATGTACATCATGCTGAATCCACCCTCATCCATGTCGGGCATAAAACCGCTGCCGACATTCCGGTAGGCCAGGTAACCGGCCATCAGCACCGGAACGACGATCAGGAGGGCCAGGGGCGGCGAGGCAATAAGACGGCTCACGACCCACTCGTAGCCCGCGAGTATGTTGCGCGTGATCCGGCCCGGTTCATTTGGCATAGCATCTTTCTCCCTGAGCATGCCGACCGCCAATACCGGCACCACCAGCCAGGATAGCAGGAACGAGGTCAACAGCGCCGCGGCCATGGTCAACGAAAGAGCCTTGAAAAATTCGCCCACCAACCCCGACCAGAACGCCAGCGGCGCGAAGATGATAATGGTCGAAGCCGACGAACCGGCCAGCGGACCGGTGAATTCCGCGCTGGCGCGGATGATTTTGTCACGGTACGTTCCGCCTTTTTCAGCGACCCGGCGAATAATGTGTTCGGTCATCACGATGGCATCATCGATCATCAGGCCCACGGCCGCAGCCATGCCTCCCAGCGTCATGATGTTAAAGCTCATATTGAGCAGATACAGCAGCAGCACCGTGGTGGCCAGTGCGGCGGGCACAATCAGCGCGGCCAGCAGCGTGGTTTTCCAGTTGCGCAAAAACACCAGCAGCACCAGCACCGCCATCACGATGCCCACGACCACCGCATCACGCACGCTCACCGCCGATTCCATCAGGATGTGCCCTTGATTGTACCAGAGGTTCACCGCCACGCCGCTGGGCAATTTACGCTGGATCTGCTTCATTTCGGCGCGGGTCTGATTGATGATTTGAACGGTGTTTCCGTCCGGTTGCTGATAGACGTCGATCAGAACGGCGGGTTGGCCGTTGGCTGTGGCGCGTGTCCAGACCGGTGCGAAGGCTAACTGCACCTTAGCCACATCGCGTAGATGCACAACGCCGTCGCCACGGGTCTTGACGGCTATTCGGCCGATTTGGCGGACGTTGTGAAACCGTGAATCGGAGACCACGAGGTAAAGTTTATCGTGATCCTGCATTTTTCCGGAGGTTTTGAAGATGTTGTTGGCCGCCACCGCGCGGGTCACGTCGTTGATGGTCAGGTTCAGCCCCGCAAGTTTGGCGCGATTCATGATGACGTGGTATTCCCGGGTGCGTCCGCCCTCCACGCCGATCCTGCCCACGCCGTTGATTCCCAGAAGCAGCGGGCGGATTTGAAAGAGGGCTATTCGCCGCAATCGCGACGGCGAAACCGTTTTGGAAGTGAGGCTGTAGCTGATGACCTGGTAGTTGGATGGGTTGCGCAAGCGAATCACCGCGGTGGTGCCCGCCGGCAGCGACGGCAGCACGGTGTTCACCGCCGACTGCACCAGCGTCAGCGCCTGCACCATGTTTTTGCCCCAGCCGAAATCCGCATAGATGTCGGCAGTGCCGCGACTGGTGGTGGAGGTGACGCGCTGCACTCCCACGATCGCGCGAATGGCTTTTTCAATCGGGTAGGTGACTTGTACCGCGATCATTTTCGCCGTCCGGGAACCGGAGTTGACAGTCACTTCCACCCGTGGCCAGCTCGCCCGCGGAAATAGCGACACGGGGAGGATAAAAGCCGCTGCCCCGCCGGCCAAAGCCAGCGCCACCATGACGAACAACACTGCACGCGTGTGGTGATGAATCCATTCATTAAAACTCATGGTTGGTTCCCCTGCTGCACTGCCAAGCCGTTGGTCAATTCCGCGTTGCCCACAATCACCACCGGTTCGCCCGCGCGCAGGCCCGGCGCTGAGACCTCCAGCTCCCGGCCATTGGAAAGCCCTATTTGCACGTGGTGCACAACGGCGCGATTTCCCTGAATGGTATACATGGTTTCCTGACCGTTGATGGGCAAAACCGCTGAATGCGGCACAATGAATCCGGTACTGGAGGCGATATGAAGTCTGCCCGACGCGTATTGGCCGATGACCAGACGGTCCGGCTTGCTCGGTGTCACGTACACGCTCACCAATCCGCTGATGGGATCGACCCGGCCGGAAATCAAAGCGATTGTTCCCGATTGCTGAAGTTGATGTCCCTGCGCGGAAACCATGATTGTCACGGCCTGCCCGAGTCGCATCTGGGCAAGATTGCTCGGCGGAACCTGTAAGGTCACCCACATTTTGCCAAGCGGCAACAAGTTGATCAGCACGGCGCCCACGGGTTCAAGCTTGCCCGGCTCCGCCGGCGTGTTGACCACCACGGCCGCGGCCGAGGCCCGCAGCGTCACCAGTTTTCCAATCCCCAAGGCCTGCAGGGACGCCAGCCGCAGTGAAGCGGTGGTTTGGGCGTCCCGGGCTGCGATAAACTCGGCCTGCGTAGCCAACTGAAGCTTAAGCTTCGTCTTGACCAACCGCAGTTGCATCGTCGCGATTTTCAGATGGTTTTTCGCCTCGGCGAGCTTGAGGCGTTCCGCGGGGCCGGCCTGAATTTGCAGCAGGGGTTGATTGGGCCGGACCTTCTGGCCCTTGACGACCAATACCTTTAACACGCGCGATTCAAAGGCCACGGCAAGGCTCTTCTCCCACGCGGGATTCGCTGCGACGGCGCCATAAACGGTGATCGACTGTTCAATTTTGCCCAGACGAATCGGAGCGGTTTGAACGGAGGCAACGCCGCTGGCGGAGCGCCCGGCGCTGCCTCCAGTTGACGGGGTGCCCCATTTGGCCAAGGCAAAGCCGATGGCGATTCCCACCGCCAGTACCACAACAATCATCATGGAAGAGATAAAACGTTTCATGGTGCGTCTCCACTGCTGTTTGAATCCGTGGCTGTTGGTTTATTGTGTTGCGTAAAAAAGGCCTCGCCCGACGAAAGCTCCAGGGCGATGAGATTACGGGCGAGCTGATATTGCAATTGAACCACGCCAATCCGGGCCCGCTCCAACTGTGCGGTGGCGGTGGCGTATGCCTGGATGTTGACGCTGCGGATCCGCAAGCCCTGTCGATCCCGGTTCACGAGCGCACTGTATTGGCCGACCGCTGATTGCGCCTGGCGTATCCGCCGTTGCAGCGACCGGATGTTCATCGCCGCCGTGGCAATGTCCGAGCGTGCCGCGAAAACGCGTGCGATATACGCATCGTAAAGCACCCGGCGTGTGGCCTTAGCCAAGGCGATCCGGCCCTGATTGCGATCGAATATCGGCAAATCGATGCTCACGCCCAAACTTGTGGTGTGTATGTTGTTGGCGTCGCTGCGTTGGTTAAAACCGATGCTCACGCTGGGAAACTGCCGCAGCACGGCGGCGCGTAACTGTTCCTGCCGGCTCTGATAACCCATGTGCAGGGCCAGTAAATCCAGACGTCTGG
>DAHWIP010000161.1:0-5242 GCA_027344975.1 Phycisphaerae bacterium | reverse complement strand
ATGGTGGATAAGAATTCACGTGGCAGATAATACTCTTGATGCCATACACGTCTATTTCCCCGATCCATGGCCTAAAACTCGACATCATAAAAGGCGGCTCATCCAGCAACCCTTTCTTCAACAGGCGCTGCGGGTGCTCAAACCCCTGGCTCATTTGAACATCGTTACCGATCATGCGGAGTATTTCGCGCATATCCGGCTCACGCTCGCGGAATTTGGACATTTTCCCGTGGAGCCATTTGAATCACCTCTGCGATCCGTCGGGCGCAATTTTCTGGTGGGTACCAATTTTGAAAAAAAATATGCTGCGCAGAACCGGCCGTTTTACTCCGTCACCGCTGTAAAACCCGGAGGCACGCAATAGCTATCAACCTATTTAGTCGTCGTCGAATAACATAGGGAGCCCGCAACATATCGATCTGACGACAAACGCCATAGTCCTGACGGGCCGAAGTTGCATTACGCCCCAATTGCATCGAAAGTCGGTTTGAGGCGAATATCCCAGATATCAGAGCGCAGCATACCCGATTACTTGCTCGCATTGACAAATTGCATTCGGACTTCGTAGAGTGCCATATCGAGCATCTGCTTTTCATCAGCGGTGAGATTGCCCTTGGTTTTCTGCTCCAGAATTCCGAGCGTATCGATATACAGTTTTGCCACATCCAAATCGCGGTTGCGCTGGCCATCGGGTGATTCGATGATTCCCATGGCCATCAGTGCCGGTACGGCCATCTGCTGAATGATCAATTCAAATGATGGTTCAGGTATCTCCGGGGTTTCGTCGCCCGCGGAGGCAGCGTTTTCCATCTTGCCCGCCAATTGGTCTTTTTCTTTGCGCGCCTGTTCCTTGAAATCATTATCGACATTCATTCCGGGATTAACATTATCAAAATTCGGCATATACTTATCCTTTCCTCGTTTGTCTCATGCCCTTATCTTAACAGGTTCCCGGGGCTTTGGCAGCCGCCGTATCGACAAGGGGGTGTGGTTGCCGATGGATGATCGGGCACAGTTGTGGATGATTGAGTGAAAGGCAATAACAGAGAACCTATGACCGAAATCAGTATTCATCAGACGTACCAAAGTCCGTTATCCACTCGTAATGCGTCTCCGGAGATGCTGGCGGTGTTTTCCGCCCAGCGAAAATTCTCCACCTGGCGGCGTATCTGGCTGGCATTGGCGGAAGCACAGCGTGAGATCGGACTGCCGATCACCGAGGCGCAGCTTGCGGAGATGCGTGCTCATCTGGACGACATCGACTTTCAGGAAGCGGCCCGGCAGGAAGCCAAATTACGCCATGATGTGATGGCCCACCTGCATACGTTCGCCAAGGCGGCGCCTCTGGCCAAGCCGATTCTGCATCTGGGCGCCACATCCATGGATATTGTCGACAATACGGATGTTCTCCTTTTGCGCGACGGCCTCGATATCGTTACCCGCAAACTGGCGAATTTAATTGACGCGTTGGCGGCATTCGCCATGCAATGGAAAGACCTGCCGACCCTGGCCTACACGCATCTTCAACCAGCTCAACCCACAACCCTTGGCAAGCGGGCGGTATTGTGGTGCTATGACTTTGTGCTTGCGCTGGGGGAAATTGAGCTTCGGCGTGAAACGCTGATGCTGCGGGGAATCAAAGGAACTACCGGGACGCAGGCTTCATTTCTGGAGCTTTTCGAAGGGGATCATGAACGCGTGCGGCAATTGGAATACGCGGTGGCGGCCAAACTTGGATTTGACCGGGTTCATCCCGTCTCCGGGCAAACTTATTCTCGAATTGTGGATGTGCAGGTGATAACGAGTCTGGCGTTGGTTGGGGCCGCAGCGCATAAAATGGCGCAGGATATTCGACTCCTGTCCGCATTTAAGGAAATTGATGAGCCATTCGAGGAATTTCAGGTCGGCTCATCGGCTATGGCGTATAAGCGCAATCCGGTTCTTTCAGAGCGGGCGACCGGCCTGGCCCGGTGGCTGATGGGCATCGTCTCCCAGCCCATGTTTACGGCTGCCCAGCAGATGTTTGAGCGCACGCTGGATGATTCCTCCAATAAGCGGCTCAGTGTGCCTGAGGCATTTCTCACCTGCGATGCGATTCTCGATTTAATGATTCATGTCGCCCGTGGCCTTGTCGTCAATACCAAGGTTATCGAGCGTCGCCTCAATGACGAACTGCCGTTTATGGCAACCGAAAATATTCTCATGGCGGCAGTGAAAGCGGGGGGCGACCGACAGGAACTCCATGAAAAAATTCGGACCCATGCCATGGAGGCGGCGCGGCAGGTTAAGGAATTTGGCAGACCCAACGACCTGCTGGATCGGTTGAAAGCGGACGCGGCATTTCGCGGAGCGGATATCACGGCGGCCATGGCGGCTGAAAAGTTCATCGGCCGTTCGCCGCAGCAGGTGGAGGAGTTTATTACCTACACGGTGGCTCCCATTCGCAAGCGGTATTCCGGGCAATTGGATCATCAGGTCAAGCTGAAGGTATAGCGGCCGGGTGCAATCCACTGGCCCGCGTCCCGGCGCCACGCATTTTGAGGATCGGCGTCATGTCCGAAGGTGTACCATTGAGCCTGCTTGAAAATTCAGCACCGATCTCCGGCGGCGTCGGGATACAGTGGGTGAATCTACCCGCCGAATTGGAATGGTCATTTGATAAATTCCAGCGGCGCCATCGCCTGGATGCTGCCGCTGCACGCATGGCATATCGGAGCTGCTTCAGCGGTTCAAAGCCGGAGAATCGTCTCCCGATCAGCGCTGTCCTGCCCGATGGAGATGCGGCCAAGTTCATTTTTTGTGTCGGCTGGCGGTGGGGTGGTTCTGCTTCCCCGCAGGAGCCCCTGGAAATTGAATCGGTCATGTTGCCGATGAAGAATCGCCATGGCGGTCGATGGCTGACGCTCTGTATTTCATCCCAGATCGGGTGTCGGATGGGCTGCGAATTCTGTCAAACCGGACGGATGGGGCTCATCGGTCAACTCCCGGCATCGCACATCATCGCGCAGGTTATGACGGTGCAGCATTGGCTCAGGGAGAATCGACCCGGCAGTTCAATTAAAAATATAGTATTCATGGGGATGGGAGAGCCGTTGGATAATGCCGACGCCGTCTTCAAAGCCATTCGGCTTTTTACGGAACCCCGGGGGATGGCCTTTGCGCCGGCATGTATCACCCTTTCGACGGTGGGGCGGATCGACGGGCTGCAGCGTTTTGCCCGGGAAGATATTCCGCCGGTAAGACTGGCCATTTCCATCACCAGCGCCGATGATCATCTCCGCAGCAGGCTCATGCCGATCAACCGATCGATGCCCCTGGCCAAGCTCAGGCAAACCCTGCTGGAGTTACCCCGCTCCTCGCGCAGCCGATATCTGATTCAATATGTCATGCTCAAGGGGATCAATGATGATCCGCGCGATGCACATCGGCTCGCCCAATGGTGCCGGGACCTGCCTGTGACCGTTAACCTGATTGCCTACAATCCGCAGGACCCACCGGTTTTTGAGGCATCCACTCCCGATCGAATCGAGGCATTTTCCGCCGTCCTTAAGGATTCCGGCATATTGGTCAAACAGCGTGCGACGATCTGTCAGGCCAGAATGGGCGCCTGCGGCCAATTGGGTAACCCGCACCTGCGTCGCCGCGCGTGAGAGCATCGGCAAGCGTGCTTGACCGCGTTTGCCGACTCGATATCAAAATATAACCAGATCGTCTTTGTGGATGACGCACTCGGGAGATTTTTCCCGCTGCAGCGCCGCCGGTATTTGAGCCGATGCCAGCCCTTTAATCCTGCTCATCTCCTCGCTGCTGAATTTAATTTTGCCTCGGCCCAGCACGCCTGAGCCCGATTCGGCAATTTCCACGATGTCACCGGCAGAAAAGATTCCCGTCACACCGACGACCCCTTTGGCCAAAAGTGACTTTTCTTTCCGCAAGGCGGCCGCCGCTCCGGTGTCCACGTGGACGATGCCGCTGGGTTGATGCGTCATGATCCAGCGATCCCACGCGGCGAGACGCTTCTTGCCGGGCATGATGAGCGTACCGGTCGATTCACCCTGCAGCAGTTTGCGAATGATGTCGGGCGTTTTTCCGTTGGCAATCAGAACCGGACGGCCGGCGGTTTTCACCGTCCCCGCCGCGATGAGTTTGCTTCCCATTCCGCCGGTTCCACGTGAACTTTTTTCAGGCCGGACAATCGATGCAACCTGATCATCGACAGCGTGCACAACGCTCAGCACCTGATTGTTTTTATCCAGCAGGCCATCAACAACTGAGAGCAGAATCAACAGGTCTGCGCCGACCAGATTGGTAACATGAGCGGCGATCAGATCATTATCGCCGAAGCGAATTTCATCCACCGCGACGGCATCGTTTTCATTGATGATGGGTAGGGCCGCACTGCGTTGAAGGGCGTCAATGCAATTTCGCAGATTCAGATATCGGGTACGGTCCTCGAAATCGGAGCGGGTGACCAGGATCTGTCCCGCATGCAGATCGTAACGGCGCAGCGCCTGGGCAAAATGACTCATCAGAACATATTGTCCGACCGCGGCGGCTGCTTGAAGCATGGACATTCGTTTGGGCCGCAGGCGCAGGCCAAGCTGATGCATTCCGGTGCTGATAGCACCACTGGATACGAGCGTTATTGAAACGCGATTTTGAATCAGCTCCGCCAGATTCGAGCACAGGTTGGTGAGGATGTTCTCGTCCAGACCACCTTCAGGACGCGTGAGCGCATTGGAACCTATTTTGACAACGATGCTCTTGAGGCCCGTTAAAGTCTTTACACGATCCGTCATACCTTTGATCCACTAAAACTCCAAAACTCACACGGTGCCATTATGCACGGAAGGGGGATGGATATCACGGTCACATGGACGACGGAGGTTGGCAGGCGAATCGAATTGGAATTGCCTCGTTATCGGCACCGGCTCTGGGATCGTATCTGTCGCCCATAACGCGGGTCCATGGCGGGGGGGGCAGTCCCCTGCAGACGCGATCCGAGCGTTACCGCCTGCTCGGTGACAATCGGCAGCGTGCCATCGCGCTCCGGCGAAAGCCGACTAAGCGCATCGGCGTTCATGAACCTCAGTTTTTCTGGGACTCAATCGACAGTTGCACGGGCGAAATTCAATTTTCGGCGGCATCGGATAATCAAAAAAGGGTTGAATGTGAAAAATCAAAATAGGGACTTCAATGAATTTAATTCAGAATGCAAAAAAAATCTTTGCCTGGTGGGGGA
>DAHWIP010000160.1:0-5250 GCA_027344975.1 Phycisphaerae bacterium | reverse complement strand
GATCGCCCGCCGTGAATTGACCGACGATATCGAGCGGCGGCTGATTGAAGTTATTAAAAATTTCACCAATGTCACACCGCTGAACCGCAAGAAGCTTGACGGTCTGCTCGGCAAAGCCCCCAGCGGAAACGTCGCCGAGTCCAAACAGCCGGAGGCGGCCCGCTGACGGTCGGTACATATGGCAAAAGCACGGGAAATCACCAAGCGACGCAAGGCCGTCCGTAACATCCGCAAGATCACCAAGGTCATGCAGATGGTCGCCACCGCACGCTTTCAGAAATCGCTCAAACGCGCCAAAGCCACCCGCCCCTATGTTGAGCATCTCACCGATCTGGTGCATACCGTTGCGGCTTCGGTCGGCAACTTGCCGCCGTCCATTCAACATCCGCTTCTGGCCCGGCGCACGATTAAACGTGTCGGCCTGCTGGTGGTCACCAGCAATCGCGGGTTGGCGGGGGCATTCAACGGCAATATTCTCCGCCTTGCCATGGCGCAGATCCGGGAACTTGAAGAGTCGGGTAAACAGGTGGAAATCTATGTCGGCGGTCGAAAGGGAGCGGCCTATTTCCGCTTCGCCCGCCGGGCCGTCCGCCATGCCTATACCACCATCGGTGATAACCCGCAGGCCCACGAAGTGGCCCAGGTCGCCCGCGATTTGATGGACGACTTCGCCGGCGGACACATCGACGCCATCAAGATTGCCTATGTAAAATTCATCAGCGTCGGTCAGCAGAAACCGACCATTCAGCACGTGCTGCCGCTGGATATCGCCGCCGCTGCGCAAGGCTCCGCACCGGTGATCAAGGCCGATGTCGAATTCAGTCCCGATCCGCAGATATTACTTGCGGATCTGCTTCCTACCATGGTTCGATCGGCGGCTTTTCAGGCATTTATTGATTCGGCCGTATCCGAGCAGATCGCCCGCATGTTGGCCATGGCCGCCGCGACGGAAAATGCGGAGAACATGTCCAAGCTGCTGACTCGCGATTACAACCGGGCCCGACAGTCGCAAATCACGTCAGAACTTGCCGAACTCATGGGTGGTGTTGAGGCAATGAAATAGAAGATGGGTGTATCGAAAGTAAATGCCGGCCGCATGATTTGAATAGGCGATCGGCCAAAACGATGGAGTTATCCTAATGGCTACAACAGGTAAAATCTCGCAGGTGATCGGGTCGACTTTTGACGCGGAATTTCCGGAAGATCAGCTTCCGGCCATCTACAACGCCATCCGTATCGATCACGACGGCGGGGCGTCCGGCGTTTCCATTCATCTCACCGGTGAGGTGCAGCAGCATCTTGGCGGTGGGCGGGTGCGGGCCGTGGCACTGGGCAGCACCGATGGTCTTGTCCGTGGCATGCCGGTAATGGATACCGGTTCACCGGTGTGCGTACCCGTCGGGATGGAAACTCTCGGCCGGGTGTTCAACCTGCTCGGTGAGCCGATCGACAAGCGTGGCCCGGTCAACGCCAAACAATCGCGGTCCATTCACCAACCGCCGCCGGAATTCCGTAATCTGGAACCGAAGACCAAAATATTTGAAACCGGCATCAAGGTCATCGATCTGCTCGCCCCTTATGTGCGCGGCGGCAAGACGGGTCTGCTCGGTGGGGCGGGTGTCGGTAAGACCGTCATCATTCAGGAACTCATCGCCCGGTTAGCCCGCTTCCACAGCGGCTTTTCCTGTTTTGCCGGCGTGGGTGAACGAACCCGCGAAGGGAACGACCTGTGGTTGGAAATGCAGGAGGCCAAGATCGGCGACACCGGAAAGAGCGTTATTGACCAGACCGTCATGGTGTTCGGCCAGATGAATGAACCGCCCGGTGCCCGTCTGCGCGTGGCGCTTTCCGCCCTGACCATGGCGGAATATTTTCGCGATGAGACCGGTTCCGACGTGCTGCTCTTCATTGATAATATTTTCCGCTTCACCCAGGCTGGTTCGGAAGTCTCGGCCCTGCTGGGGCGCATGCCTTCCGCCGTCGGTTATCAGCCCACGCTCAGCACGGAAATGGGTGATCTGCAGGAACGCATCACCTCCACCACCAAAGGGGCCGTCACGTCCGTCCAGGCCATTTACGTACCGGCCGACGATTTGACCGACCCGGCTCCCGCCGCCACGTTTACACACCTCGACGCCTTTACCGTCTTGAGCCGAAGCATCGCCGAAAAAGGTATCTATCCCGCCGTTGATCCGCTGGAGAGTTCCAGCCGCATCATGGACCCCAATTATCTCGGTGAGGAACATTACACCGTAGCGCAAAGCGTCAAACGAATTTTGCAGCGGCATAAGGACCTGCAGGACATCATCGCCATTCTTGGCGTGGATGAACTCAGCGAAGAAGATAAGCTCATTGTTGCCCGCGCCCGTCGGCTTGAACGCTTCTTCAGCCAGCCATTCTTTGTGGCAGAAGTTTTCACCGGTAAATCGGGCTCCAACGTCAAGCTTGCAGACACCATTCGCAGTTGCAGGGAAATTGCCGAAGGCAAATGGGATCATCTCCCCGAAACGGCCTTCATGTATGTCGGCACGGTGGAAGAAGCCGCCCAGCAGGCTGCGAAAATGCAGAATTGATGGCCGGTACTCCGGCTTGGGCAACCCGCGTCTCAGCCGTCGGCTCATGGTCGCACCAGTGCACACTGACTGGCGCCCATCGTCTGCCCGCTCAGAGAGCAAAACCGCCCCCTTGGCCAGAACTCTACAATGGTGTTACCCTATTAACCAGCGCACAGCTCTTCTGAGGCCGCGTTGGAGCCAAAGTGGCATCGCGTGGCGAGTGAACGCAGGCGAATAAGGGGACGGAACATGCTCGTTACGACCACGGAAAATATTGTCGGTTATCGTGTTACCAAGGTCTATGGACAGGTATTCGGCGTAGTGGTGCGCAGCCGCGGGGTGGCGGGAAACTTCATGGCATCGCTGCGAACCATCGTCGGCGGGGAGATCAAGGAATATTCCAACATGCTGGAAGAGGCCCGTCGCCACGCTACCGATCGAATGGTGAAAAATGCCGCAACGATGGGGGCCAATGCGGTGGTGATGATGCGTTTCGACTCATCGGAAATGGGGCAGACCATGTGCGAAATCGTCGCCTACGGCACGGCGGTGCAGATTGAACCGGTCGCCGGGGCCATGTAATCAGGGCTTCCGCATGCGTAAATTCTGTTACGGCCTCGGTTGGTCCATGCTGGCGCTGAGCCTGATCTGCTTTGCCACCATTATCCTCATCCCGTTTGGAATTTATCTTTTCGTTTTCGGCGTCGGGCTCCTCATCCTTACCCGCTTGGAGAGCTGGCGGTATCAAAAGCGTGTGGGCACCGGCGACGGATTCATCCCCACCGATGAAAAATATATTGATGTTGAATCGGGACGACTGATGCGGGTTTATTACAATCCTGCGACCGGCGACCGCGATTACCGGCCGGAAGGCCCGGAAAACCCCGAGAGCCCGCAGGCCTGACGCTTCCTATACGCATGGGCGCGTTTATGCCCCGGCCTTTTCCGTTACATGATTCCGCCGCTTCTGCGCCTCCGCCATTTCTTCAGCGCGCGGGCTGCGACCGGTTTTCATCATCATCGTAAAGCAGTCGAAGAGATAGGTGGCATCATGCGGCCCCGGGCTTGCTTCCGGATGGTACTGCACGGCAAACACCGGCTCATCCTTCATGCGGAACCCCTCAAGCGTCTGATCGTTGAGGTTGATGTGCGTCGGTTCGCCGCCCCGTTTCCGGAGCGATTCCAGGTCCACCGCAAAACCATGATTCTGTGACGTAATCTCCACCTTGCCCGTGCCCATATTCTGCACCGGCTGATTGCCGCCGCGGTGGCCGAATTTCAGCTTGTAGGTGCTCGATCCGATCGCCAATCCCAGAAGCTGATGCCCGAGGCAGATGCCAAAAATCGGTTTTTTGCCAATCAGCTTTTTGAGGGTCTCCTGTGCGTAGTGGATCGGTTCCGGATCGCCCGGGCCGTTACTCACAAATACACCGTCCGGCTGGTGCGCCAAAATCTCCTCGGCGGAAGTCTTTGCCGGAACCACCGTCACGCGGCATCCGCTCTGCACCAGATTGCGCAGGATGTTGCGCTTGGCCCCGCAATCAATCGCCACCACATGATGTTCAGCCACCGGCTGCTGGATATCCGTCTGCTGCGCCCAAACTCCCTTGCCGTCCGTCCACTCGTACGCGGTTTTGGGGCTTACCTCCGATACCAGATCCATCCCCACCAATCCCGGCCATGCCGTCGCGCGATCCATCAGCCCCTGCAGATTCTCCAGCAGGGGGCCTTGGGTGCAGATCACTCCGCGCAGCGCCCCCTGGATCCGCAGTTTGCGAACCAGCGCCCGGGTATCAATGCCCGCCAGACCGGCGATGCCGTGTTTCTCCAGATAATGATCCAGATCGTCAATCGACCGGAAATTGCTCGTCACCGGTGATAAATCTTTAATAACAAATCCCTGCACCTGTGGCCGGCCTGATTCCTCATCAACCGCATCGGCAATGCCATAATTGCCGATCTGCGGATAGGTCATCGTGACAATCTGCCCGCGATAGGATGGATCGGTAAGGATCTCCTGATATCCCATCAGCGAGGTGTTGAAGACCACTTCGCCGACGGCGCATGCCGAGGCGCCGAAACCCGTGCCAATGAAAACCGAGCCATCTTCGAGAACCAGTGCCGCTTTTGATGTTATTGCCATGTCTGCTGCCGTCACCCCTGAACCTGCCGCCCCCCGTGGGCCGCACTCGTGGTAAGAGTATAACGGATTCCGGGCTGGCGGACTGTTCGCCGGAGTCGCGGCGCGGTATATTATCCGTGCGTCGCCCGGGTGGCGAAATTGGCAGACGCGCCAGCTTGAGGTGCTGGTGGGAGCAATCCCTTGCAGGTTCGAATCCTGTCCCGGGCATCCCCTTACATCCTGTTTCGTCAGCTTCGGATCAGCCATCGCAGAGCCAAATTGCGAGCACTCCGCAGGCGGAGTACACTTCGCCATGAGCGATGGGGCAGAGGCAATTCCCCGATAGCCCGGTCCGTAATCGACGCCATGTGGTAAGCCAATTTTGATGGGAAGCGATGTGAATAAGACGCCCGACGCAACACCTCAAGAAGCAGGCGAGCAATGGGCCACGCGGACCATCCACCTCGCATGGGGCGGCGCAATTTTGGCGGTGCTCGCGGGTGCCTGCACGGCCGTGGTGATTTCGGAGGCCTTGCTGTGGCGATGGGTTGGCGCCGGGGGTGCATGGGGCGG
>DAHWIP010000015.1:0-14649 GCA_027344975.1 Phycisphaerae bacterium | reverse complement strand
GGTATCCAATGCAATGCTGGAAAGGTGCGGCCGTCGAAGTTGTCCGTATAAATCATCGTTGTCGGTGCCGAGAATCGCGAGCGACTCCGGAACCTTGATCTTCAATCGATGGCACGCCTCCACCAGATAAATACCCAGAAGATCGTCACCTGCATAGATCGCTGCAGGTGGCACCAGCTTTTTCAACCAGCGAACCGCTGTGCTCGGATACACGCCGGCCCGATCCTCCGCTTCTCCCTCACCCTTGAAAAAATAATGGGCGGTCAAACCCCTCTCGGAAGCCCTTGCCAAAAAGCCGTCCCGCCGTGCATCCGACCAATAGCGATTCTCCATCCCGTAATAAGTGAGCCGACGAAATCCCCGATCGATGAAATAATCCGCTGCCAATCGACCTACCGCAAAATCATCCGCCACGACACGCGGCAGGCTTGATACCGGAACCTCTGCGGACACATCGATTGCAGGGATACCCTTCTCGGCAATTAATCTCGGCAGTTCCCAGGACGGGGGGCTTCCCGCCGTGATGACGCCATGGATATGACCCCGAATCAGAAGTGGAAAATCCGCAATCTCAAAATTGTCCGGAAAAAACACCCGAATCTCCGGATGCCTTGATGCATAATCGGCAGCGCCCCTCAGCACATCTCGGTTGTACGCGACGGCCAAGTTTCCCAGAAAAAGCACCCGTTTGTTTTTTTTCACGTCCGCCTTACCCCCAATTTGCAATTCTGCAAACAGTATAGCATCATCATGATAAAAGTTCAGAAGTTATTTTTCACATTTTTACCTTTTTGTTCTGTGGGCGGGCCATTAAACTCTGATGCGTCCCGGCGGGGGTGACTCTCGGGTGTCCAGGGGGCAACTTCAGGCTTCGGCTTGGCCCCCGGCTTCATGATGAATTGGGTGACACCTTGAAGTTGAATATATGCCCTGGCCGACCCCCAACGTAGTTCTTCCACCGCATAGGCAGCCGGCCTTTTGCCGGTGAAATCGCGGAAGAATACCAATGGATTTGGATTGATAAAATCCAATTAAACTCTTATGAGGATGAAAAATATGCGGCGTCAACGTCTGGCCCTGAAAGCAGTCATCACAGTTGCGGCTTTGGCTTTAACCTCTCCAGTTGCCGGGGCCCACAGTCCGAAGAAGGGGATCGGCATCTTATTCCGTCCCGATCCTTCACTCACCGTCGCGATACTCAAGAAGCTTAACGTGCATTGGTTCTACACTTGGGGAAATCTGCGTCCGGTCGCCGCCCCGGCCAAGCTCCCGTTTGTTCCGATGATCTGGGGCTGTTACCCCAAGCAGCTCCCGTCCGCCATTCAAGGGTTGGTCAAGTATCGCCGGACCGGCATCGCCTCGGCCATGCTCGGTTTTAATGAGCCGGATAATCACCGGCAATCCAACGTTCCCGTTACCAAAGCACTCAGCGCCTGGCCGAAGTTGGAAGCGGCAGGTCTCCCCCTGGGCAGCCCCGCCTGCGTCAACGACCTCGATAAATGGATGCGGACATTTATGCGAGTTGCGGATCACCGCCATTACCGGGTGAACTTCGTCTGCGTTCACTGGTATGGTGCTCCGAATCCGAAGGGATTTCTGAAGATGCTCGCGCGGGTTCATCATCTTTATCATCGCCCGATCTGGGTAACCGAATTTGCCGTCAGTGACTGGAGCATCAAAAAGAATCATGGGATTAATAAATATTCCCCACATATGATTGCACGCTTCATGCGGGTTGTATTGCCCGCACTGAATCATCTCTCATACGTGCAGCGATACGCCTGGTTCCCTGCTCCGCTTTCAGATAAAACACCGACTGGTAATTCAGCGCTTTACCATAAAAACGGGAAGTTGACCCTTCTTGGGAGAATTTACTCCGCTGATTGATGCGTCTTTCTCAAGTCAATCTCCGCAATCAGAATTAACCTGATGAGCGGGGGGCATCAGGGTGCAGTTTTTAAATATCAACGGCTGCAATGGAAAATAATGCCTGTGCAGCGTTTTCGGGCCGGTAGTGAACCGCCAATGCGGCTCTCGCCCGGCGCTCAGACCGTTAACTTTGCGCTAAGAATTGGTAAAGGCAAAAATTTTTCAACTTTTCGCTTGCGTTTTTTTTTTTTTGAGTAGTATACTCCCATAATAGTGACGGTTCAGCATGTTCTGGGGGCCGTCCTGGGGTGCGTTTGAAAGTTCGGACTCTCTGCCGCGTTGGCTTGGCCATTGGCTTCACCGTCAGTGGTGATGGCGTGAGCGGCTGGTGCAAGCGGCAACCGAGCCCGCAATGTTGTGAGGTTGTCCGTGGGTGACACTCAGCACAGCTTGCGAATCGCGCGACGGTCGGGGCGACTCCCTCGGCGAGTGCCTCTGCGATTCCCGGCTCGGGCCGGTGGGCGGCTCCGCCCGGCGGCCATTGCAGCAGCCACCCTGATGATCGTCGCAGTTCTCAGCCTCACCAGCCTCTTTTCCTCCCCCGCACTTGCTGGCCCAGCCAAAGCAAAAGCTAAATTGAAAATACCGCATGTGCCCTTGGCTCAGGTGCCTTGGCAAAGGCATTTCAGTCATCCCACACCGATCTTTATTCCGCTCATGAGTCTTCCGTGGGCTGACTGCCATGTGCTGGCCCTGCATATCCCCCATGCCGGGATCAACAATCGGCATAAAAGGTCGGATCCCGATGGCCATTTCATCATGGCCATGTGTCAGGACAGACAGGGGAACCTGTGGCTGGCCACCGAAGGGGCGGGGGTGTATCGGTATGATCCGTCAGCAGCCAAAGGCCAGCGCTGGACACAATTCACCAAACAAAGCACCCATGGGGGACTGGAGAACAACTGCATCTACGCCATCGCCTGTGATAGCCAGGATCGCATCTGGGTAGGTGAATTGAATCATGGGATCAGTGTTTTCAATGGCCGGCGGTGGCAGGATTATGACATCGTGCAGAATCCGCAGCATCATGTGCTGGCCGGTCCATTGGGAAACCATGTCTATGCAATGAAGTTTGATCGGTACACCGACCAGATGTGGATCTGCACAGAGAATGGGATATCGGTATACCAATGTCGTGATATAGCCGCCGGCTTGCCGGCGGTGAAATCGGCGCATCCAATTTCAACCCACCATTGGCATTACATCACACAGGCGAATGGTTTGCCGATGAATCCGGATTCCATCGCCTTCGGCAACGACGGCACCATCCTCGTCGGCACGCAGTGCGGGGGTTTGGCGATAGGTACGCCAACGCAGGGGAGCCAATCAGACGATGCCTTGGGATGGAATTATTATCGGTGGACGGTGATCAAAGGGCCGTGGCACATGCCACTGACGGCAACGGGCAACGGCTTGCCGGGGAATTTGGTTAATTCGGTCACCACCATGTGGGCCAATCACCTTGCGGTCGCAACGGACGAAGGCATTGCACTGGGGAGTATTAGCCGCCGTGGAACGGCGAATTATCCCGTCGCAGCAACGCTGAATTTGGAATTTCAGCATGGGCAGAATTTTGTGGCCAAGGTGCACGGGTTGTGGCATCCGCCGGTGCATTGGCAGGCACCCTCCGGGCAAGTGCTGGAAACATTGCCGACGGAAGACCACACCACCGCCGTGGCGTGGGAGCCGGAAAAAGCCGCAGGCGGCAAAGCGGGCTATCTGTGGCTGGGGCATTGGCGGACGGGATTGGATGTCTGGCAGTATGACGCAGAGGGAAAAGTTATCGAGCGTTGGCACATTCACGAGCCGCAGGTGGGCAATTACATTCAATCACTGCAGCCGCTCAAGGGCGGAGCGATGGCGGTGGGGTGCTACGGCAAAGGCGCTGAGATCATCACCTTGCCGGGCCAGGGCAAAGATGCGTGGCGAGACGCCACAAAAATATCGGCCCAACTCGCCGCCGCGCCGGAACCGCAGGGTGCAAGGCCACCGAGTGAGCGCGAGCTTAATGCCATGGCGGCTGCGATTCGTAAAGAATTATTGGAATCGAAAGGCAGAAAGCAGCCGCGGATTGTGCCGCTGCCGGATGATTGGCGAACCGAGGGGAATTGGCTGGGGAGATACGGGAAATATTGGATGTGCCTGTTCGGTGCGGACCAGCCCCTCCAATTATTTTGGGGTCCGATGCCGGGGTCCCTCCGGTTGATTGATCTCATGGGGCCGCACCATCGGCCGGGCGATACGATCCGCACTTGGAAGCAGGGGGGATTCTTCACACAAAACCCCCGGGCCTTGCAGCTGCCGCCGGTTTACTGCCAGATCGATCATTACCTCCATCCGCGTCGGTGCCCGGCCGTCGGCACGCGTGGCATTTCGGAAATTGACGACCATGGTGAAACCTATCCCATTTCGTGGCAGGGGCCCGATGACAACATTCTGCTTACCGTCCCCAAGGGGTTTTTTACGCTGAGTTTTTACGAGTGGAACTACAACGGCCACGCTACGACGATGCGGCTCCGTGACTATGCGGTCTCCGTCCAAACGTTCCCGGCGAGTTGGCATTACAGCTGCCTTTGGACACATGACGCCGCGATTGCCGCTGTGTGCTACGGCAGGCCGTCGCGGGCGGTAGCGCGGGCCGAGCAGAACTGGGGTGGGGAGTGGGTGAGGTTTCTGGTACGCGGGCCGGTGGTGGTTGCCATACGCTTTCGCCGCAACTATTCGTTTAATACGCACGTGCTGGGCGCGGCGCTGGATTATTTTAACGAGCACCCGGCTCCCTACTACTTCGGCCTCAGGGCTTGGGGGCGGCACCTGAAAAAGGAGAAGGAGGCAAGGCGGCTGCTCATGGCGAGGACAACGGGGCACAAGCCAGCCCCAATTCATGCGAGCGGGCTCATCTCCGCAGCGGAATTGCTGGCCTACCGCTCGCCGCGGGATTGGGCGGCGGCGAAAAGCCTGCTTTATGCGTCGGCCCTGAGGGCGCTGGGGGGAGCAGCCTCGCCCGGGACAAAGGTTGCTGCGGCGGTGGCACGGGCGGACTACCGCGAGGGGCTCTTCGGCCGTTGGCAGGCGGCGGAGCGCCGACTGGAGGGTGTCACGCCCCTGCAGGTCGAAAACGGAATCAGATGGAATGGTCTCAACTTCAGTTACCGGTACTTCGAATACGGGGTCATCCGGCGGGAGGTTCGGGCCTTGGCGGCGAAACGGCAGCATGCTGCCGCGCTCGGTGCAACGAATGCGGATCGCTTCGCGGCCGGTGCAGGATCAGGGTGAGTCGGTGCGGCGGCCCGGGCCGGTGGTGTTCACCGGGCCGGGTGGTCGCAGGAATATTTTATTAAAAGGGGTAAATGCCATGTTTCAAAAAGAATCTTCGGGCAGGAGGAACGGTCGGATGGGTTGGCTAGGGGGGCTGGCCAGGCCAGCCGCCCTCGCTGGCGTGGCTGCGGCGGGACTGTGCACGGGCTACCTCGCCGACAGGCTGGCGGCGAATGAGGACCCGCCGCCGACTTACTGCCTGTACACGATTTCGGTTGTACCACCCGGATGCACTGTTTTTCACATTTGCAGCGGCGTCGAGATATACGCCGTACCAAACTATACAGGCGCGAGCTGTGCCGACAGCATACAGGTGTGTGGTGGCTACACGGCCCTGCAGTTTGGCACCGGGAGCTATTCAGGGACCTGCCCGACGTGATTGTCGGCGTCCGCCGGCTGAGCCCGGGGGCCGGGTACGGGCCCCGCCAGCCGATCAGTTTTGGCCACTTAGACGTGGAGGTATTTTAATGCGGATTACTTCCCCATGGCCGCGAGCCGTCGTGCTGGCTGCCGCCTTGGCATTCGCGACCGATGCCACCGCCGTTGCAGTCCCCAATGGGGCCCGTCTGTCGCTTGCCGCGCGCGTCTCCGCCAGCGTTGGGATGCCGAGCGGGGATCACGCATATCTGCCTGCCTTGGAAAGGGCGTTGGTCGTCATCCACCCCCTCCTCTGGCACACAAATAGGGCGCAGGAAATTCGGATTTTAGGGCGGAACCACGCTTTTCAGCAGGACCTTTCGTCGGTCGTCAGGGCTTTTGGGCGCGGAGCAAATGCCCAGGCTGTGCGCGATCGACTACTCCAATGCTTGACTCTTGGCGGCGGCTACCTGCGTTGGAAAGGCCATCGATGGAGGCTCGGGGGTCTCTGGGATCGAGTGGCACTGTGCAGCTACCTGCGATACCTGGCGCGGCATGCCGGCCCCGGGCGCGGCGCAGCGTATGGCCGTGCGGCGCTGATTCTCTGGGTGCAGAATGGAATCCAATTGGGCGGCGGCGCGTGTATGGGCGTCTGGCTCAATCCGAAGGTATTCCCAACGGCCTCCGCAAACCTTCGGGCGCTCTCGCTCACTCGGAGCCAGATCGGACGACTCACGGAGATCTACCAGCGGTCTGTGGCGCGGGCCCTGGCCTTCGAATCAAGGACAAACCCGCTTTCCCGGCTTGCCGGCGCACTGGAGGCGGTTGGGCGGAAACCTGTGCCGCCGCCGTTGCTGGCACGCTTCCTTTCAGCACTCGGCCGATCGCGCTCGCTGGCCAAGGGACGGGTAGGCATGGTCTACGCAACGCTGCGGGTGGCGTCCGCAGTCCGGGTCAGGCTCACCTTCAACGGCCATCTCCATGATGCGGAGAAGCTACGGACGGCACTCCTCACATGGGCCAAGAGACTGGCCGCAAGGAGAGGCCCCGTCGGACTCGTCCGCGGTGCCACCCTCCGCTGGATCAGGGAGGCAGCCGGGCCATGAGCATGCGTTTGATTTCCACAACTGCGGCGGTCTACCGCCTCGTGCTCGGCGTGGTTTTCGTGGCTGCGGCTCTGCTCAAATGGTCTGACCCGGCGGGCCAGAGCACCTATTACGGCAACCTTGCCCACGCGGCGCCGGCCGTTGGTTGGGCCATCATCATCGGCGAGCTGCTGCTGGGAGCTTGGCTGATTTCCGGTATCCGGGCGGGGCTTGCGGCAGGCGTGGCACTTTTTGCGCTGGCCATGTTCTCCGGCGCCATCGTGGCGGACATGCTGGCCAAGCATCCGGTCCCGTGCGGCTGCTTCGGTGCGGCGTGGGCGGCGGCTCACAGCCCGGCGGCTATCGAGCACGGCTTGGCCATCGGGCTGCTGCGTGACATCGCCCTCATAGCGCTTGCTGTAGCGGCGTGGATGCTTGCCCGGCGGCCAAGCCAACGACCCGGAAGTGAACCGACGGCGACCGGCGGCAGCGAGACCGAGCCGCAGGCTTGACCGATCACATCGCGGTACAATAGCGAGCAGTGGCCGCAACATCCACGGAGGCATCCGATGCAGCTGGAAAATATTAAATGGGTAATTCATTTGACGGCCGATGGCAAGCGTCGCTTCGGCTCGGCCTCCGGCCGGTGTCACCTTGCCGGTGCGGTCGGCGGAACCGTGGCCCGCGCCTCGGGCGTTCTGGCGCAGCACGCCGCCCAGAGTTCCTGCGGCGGCGGGTGTTCATGTTGCGATAAGAATTGGTAAAAGCAAAAATTTTTCATTTTTTCGCTTGCGTTTATTTTTTTTTGAGTAGTATACTCCCATAATAGTGGCGGTTCAGCATGTTCTGGGGGCCGTCATGGGGTGTGTTTGACAGTTCGGACTCTCTGCCGCGTTGGCTCGCTCATGGCTTGGCCATTGGCATTGATGCCATGGGCGAATGGTGCCGAGCGGCAGCGGCATGGCAGCCTTTGGTGAACCGATGAGGTGACTCTATGAGATGCAACCATTTCAGGATGCCTTTGGCGATTATTGCTCTGGGCGTTGCCGCGTGGCCTGCAGCGGTGCAACCCGCCCTGGCATCCGGGCCACAGGGGCAAAAGGAGAAAATCCTCGCCATGCTTGCCGCAAGGAGCAGGGCCTTACAGAGTTTCACTGCCCGTTACCATTACTCCTACCAAGGGTTCAGCAACGCCGCTGAGAGGGCTTTCGTAAAGAAGTACTTGGCCAAGACCGAAAAGAGCGGCGCTGTCGGGAAAGTGGTCAAGGGTCCCGGGGGCAAGTTCCGCTACACCTATCACCTGCGGTTCTTTAAGGGGTGGCTCCGCTCCACAAAGCGGATCACCTCCGCCACGGCTAAAAAAGAGTTCGCGCACGGCGGTGCTGGCAGTGTCGATCCGTCGCCGGTAATTAAAGTTTGGTCGCCGCAGCGGGACGAGTCGCTCAGCTACACGCTGGTGAGCAAGCACCCCTTCGGCACCATCTCCGTGGCGAAACTCCCCGTGCGGGTGCCCCTGATCTGGGCACTGGGCCTCTTGGGGATGTTGAGCCGGCACTGGATTGGACCGCGGACAATCAGGCATTTAGGCCTCAAGCCCTTGGGGCATGGACGATGGGTGCTGACGCAGACCAGCAACATCTCAGTTCCCGGCGTTGCCGGCCGGGCAGTGGCCCGCTGGACGATCAGAGTAGCGCCCCAGCTCGCGATTACGGGGTTCACGCAAAGGGTGGGCAGCTACCTGGTCGAGGAAGTCAGTTGCTCGGCGTTCCGTTCGGTCGGCGGCCTCGCGTTGCCCGGAACGGTTGTGGCGAAGTTTTGGAATGGCAATTTTGGACTCGTCGCGAAATACCGGCTATCTCGAATCAGGTATCGCCTGTCGCCGCGCGGAAACACGCCAGCGCGATGCCTGATCAAGTTTCCCGTCGGCGCCTGGGTGCAAGACCTGCGGACGGCACACACGTTCCGTGTTACAACGCGCCCGACCTACCTGACCGATGGCGAAATATATCGTCACTACTATAAGCCCTGAACGGCGATGGGGCGGGCCACGCCCCAACGAACAAGGCAGGGCTGACGTCGGGCAATGTTGTAGCCGGAAAACCGTGTCAGCGTCCGTATGCGGGCGTGGCGGCAGTGCCTGATACTTGGGTGCCGAATGATTTCGTGCGACCGACTGGTAGGACGACGCCTATATGAGTCTGGAGGCCGGTACAACGCGGTAGCAGAGCCCGACATTCACAATGACGGGTTCATAATTTAAAAGGTGAAAAATGCGAACGTATTTAATTGCGCTCCTCATCGGCACGACACCGCTGGCGGTGGCGCCGGCACGGGCCTTGGCGCAAACCTCGCGTAATTCAGTCGCGCCCGTACGCGTGCTTGTGCAGCAACTCATCGCTAATTACGCGCTGGTGCGCTCTATCGAATTCCAAGCCGTGACAACCATGAATAATCTCCCCATTGCCGGGCAGGGGAAGAAAGCAGCGCGAAATATTCCACCGTGGCAGAAATCGGTCTACAAGTTCTTCGCCAATGGAGATAAATATCGTATCACATTCCAGTTCAGGACTGCACTTCACAACGGTGCGGCACTCGATTGCACATGCCTGTTTGACGGGCGGCAATTTGAAATTTACTCACCCTCTGATGACGCCTCGCCGGTGATCTACAAGCGGCCACCCGCAGAGGCGACCAAGATCATCGGGCCCAATCCTATTCTGCGCCCGCTCATGTTTTTGGAAACAGTCTCGTCAAAATCGACATCGGCTGCGCCGGTTAGTTGGCGTTCGCTTCATGATCACCCACAGCACATCATGCAATCCTTTTTGGCCCGATTCCGGCACGGCGGCGTTTATCGTCATCCGACCCACCATCGCGGAGCGCAGTTGATCGTCAGCGCCGGAAGCCTCGGCCTCAAGCGCCCCAATCTGCTTTATCGTGTGAGATTTTCACGGCGAACGGGTTATGCCGTGAAGCGCATTACGCTCTGCGAGTCGCACCGGGCCTTGGTGACCTACACCTTTACCTACAGGCGGTTTGAGGCAAAGGGACAGACCATTCTCCTTCCCGTCCGAATCATCGGCAACTCGGTGGGGCTGCGGAAGGAGATTGCCACCGCCACTACTGTACTGGCACATCTTCACGTGAATCAACCCATAAAGGCTGATGAATTCACCATAAAGCCGATCTTCAATATTCCTCCAATTGCGACCGACAGCCCGGCGCAGATACAGCGCCGGCTGGAATTGCGGCAGGGTAACTCGGACTACCTGCCCGCCTACGGTGCCCTTACCCGGCTGCTGTTCGGTCCGCACGGCCTGTGCCTCGGCGCGAACGGCAAAATGATGAAAGCCTCCACCGTAAAACACCTCCTGCACAATCCGCGTGTCATTAAATATCTTCGCTTCATAGAGTCGAAGATCGTACGAGGCACGGGGGCGGATATGCTGTTTGATGAATTACTACGCACGCTCACACTCACTGGCCGCGCTGCCGTTCCAGCCCTGAGTGGTTCCGTCCGCGACGGTTTGAATGATCGCATGATCATCGTAGAACTCATGTTTCTGCGGTCGCAAATGGAATGGAAACGCAGCAGGGAAAGTGGCGCCTTCAATTATTTCCGGTGTGCGGTATTCCTCAGATCACAGGACCACGCTGATACACCGCCGGGTCCGGATTTATTTTTCCGCTTTGCTCATGACCATTTCCTGCCTGATGCGGTGTACCTGCCGCTGCGGCGGTGGCAAGAGGCGAACTTGGTAAAGTGCGCAGCCTTCTCCCTCCAGCTCGATCAGTTCTCGCGGCTTGCGGCAAGCCGCACTGCCGGCAAGGCCTACGTGATGGATCACCTTTCCGCCCTGTGGCAGGCGGCGCAAACAGATCTGCGCTACCAATACCAATTGCTGCAAATGGTAAGGAAACTGAAAGGCCGTGCCGTTCGATCTCACAGGCAGCAGATGGTAAATCTGATCGATACCCTGCAAACCCGCTGGCGGGAGCAGGTGGCTGGCAATCGTCAACTGGGCAAAATTGAAAGAGCGGCCGTTATTCGGTGGATCGGCGAGGTATCCAACGGCAGTTAGAAAAAAGGCGGCGACGGAGAGATAAAACGGGTGAATTCTCTGGCGGAATCCTTGTGTTCTTCACCCAGCAAGCCAGCCTCATGGTCAAGCCGGAATATCAATTTCGCAGGCGGTCGTGGGAGAGGTGATTTGGGTTATCACGCTCTGCGCTTCACAGCACGTCATCCGCATGGGTGTATAGTCGGCCGTGCGGAACAATCTTTTGCTGCACACATCTGCCGCAGACATAAAATCGCTTTGCCGCAGGTTCAATCCGGTCGGAATCATCTCCCTCGACATGTTGGTAACAGGCCACTCCGTCCCGGCCGCAGAGAGCACAGGCCGTGGGAGAACCTCCATCGGTGCGCAGGAGTTGCTCGGATAACCGTGGATATTCCTCGTACTTGCCGATACTCTCAGTCTGCTGCACGCTGAAGCTCAGGTGTTTCTCTTTCAGCCATTCTGCGATGGCAGGCAATTCATCATCATCGCAGAACATCCGCCAACCACGCCGGTTGAAGAATCCCATCGCTTCGATCTGCTCCTGCTCGATCGATGTCGGCCAGGTTTTCAGCTTGATCATTAACCGCTCTGACATGGCGTGCATCCTAGTGCTTCGGGTTGAGGATTGGCAAGCGTATTGCCGGAAAGGCGCCGGGGCCGACGGGGGCTGATGCCGCCCGTCATCAGCATCCATGCCGTCAGTCGGCAAGAGCTACCGGCCGATGCGAACCGGAACTGAACGACGCGAGAAATTCCCGGTTGGTTTTATAGCGGTTGATGCCTTTGATCAATGCATCCATCGCCACGACCGGATCGCGGCCGATCAGTTGCCGCCGCAGTTGTGCCGTCTGGCGCGCCACCTGCGGACCAAGCAGCAATTCTTCTTTTCGTGTGCCGGAGGCTCCCAGATCAATCGCCGGCCAGATGCGTCTTTCCGCCAGCTTGCGTGAAAGCACCAGTTCCATGTTGCCGGTACCCTTGAATTCCTGAAAGATCAGATCATCCATGCGGCTGCCGGTTTCAATGAGTGCCGAGGCGATGATCGTCAATGAGCCGCCGTGTTCAATGTTCCGGGCGGAACCGAAAAGCGCCCGCGGTTCCTGCAGTGCCGACGAATCCACGCCCCCGGTCATGGTGCGGCCGGAACTGCCCACAAAATGGTTGAACGCCCGTCCCATACGGGTAATCGAGTCCAGCAGCACCACGACATGCTGGCCGCATTCAACCAGCCGCCGGGAACGCTCAATGACCAGCCGGCTGGTGCGGATATGCGACGGAACATCCTCATCGTTGTTGCTTGCCCACACTTCCGCCTTGAGCGATCGCCGAAAATCCGTCACCTCTTCCGGTCGTTCATCCACCAGCAGGATCAGCAGAGTGACATCTGGGTGATTGGTGGAGATGGCCTCGGCAATCTGCTTGAGGAGCGTGGTTTTGCCGGTTTTCGGAGGGGCGACGATCAATCCGCGCTGGCCCAGACCGATGGGAGTGAGCAGATCCATGATTCTCATCGCGGCCGGACCGCCGGGCGTTTCAAGCTGAATCTTCACCCGGGGATCGATCACGGTCAGGTCCGGAAATGATGCCATCTGCCAGTAATCCTGCAGAGATCGTCCGTTGACATTTAATATTTCGTTGACGATGGGGGATGGCCCGCGGTTGCCCGGTTCGGCTACCGCCGTGACCTGCAGTCCGGCCTTGAGATGATTGTTCGTGATCACTTCGGCCGGAACGGTGGGATCGGCCGGAACGGGCTTATATTTTCGCTGCTCGCTGCGTAAAAAACCTATGCCTTTATCGTTAATTTCTAAAAGTCCTGCGACGGTCGTTGACATACTACCTCATGGAAAAAATCTGCGGGTTTTATAACACACCACACCCGCCTGTTACCGGATATTCGACTAACTTTGGGGAAGATGAATCGTTTAGCCGACCCTAGGTTTGGATTATACCACTTACTCATGTGGAAACAAACTCAATGAGAAAACTCCCGATTTCCGTCTTTATTTTGCGGGCAGATATCTTTGAGTTACAGTATCTCCGGTGCGTAGACGCAACTTAGTTTGAGCCGTCTATGGGTGCGAGAAGGATTTTGTTGATTTGGAGTCCGGCATAATGGTGTCACATGCACGTCGTCTGTCGGTGGTGAGCATCATTCTGGCAATGTTATTATTTTTAGCCGGTGATGGGAATGCCGGCGCAGCGATCAACCATCAGCCTCCATGGCAGCCCCCGCCAAAAAATCAGAATGTGGTTATATCCAATGGAGGCCTGTCTGTTGCATTTAATATCGCCTGGGGAGCGGTGGTCGTCGGAATCGCGGATAGGCACGTCGCCCATGAACTCAACATAGTCGATTTTCACGATGTAGGCCGCGAGCTTCAGGTGGATGAATTCTTATTCCACAATGCGCCGGGTCCCCAGCCGCTGCTCATAAACCCGACGCAGGCAGGGGCATTGGGCCATCAGGCCTTCGCCGGACATCCACATGGAGTGGCCGTTCCGGAGACGGGAAGTCATGTCGTGCGGTGGAAGGCCACTCGGCATACCTTTTTTGCGGTTGTTCGGCCGCTGGATTACGACACCGGCAACCCGACTCACTGGGTGTACACGGAACAGGTACATATTGACCGTCATGGCGTCGCTCATTTCTACTATCGGTTCCAGCGGCACGGCCACCAAATATTTCGGATGAGTACCGAAATCCCGACTCTCTACAGCGATCGCACCGATGCCTTCATGTATCCGACGCTGATTCCGTATGGCCGAAATAAAAGGATGGGAAAATCTGCAGACGCTTGGCGGCGGCACGTTCGACTTGTTCAAGGGTCGCCGCGGTGGCCGGGACACAATATCATCTCAAAGGGATGGATTGCCAATATCGATACTGCGAATCGGATAGGAATTTTTTATACGACCCCGGTCGGTTTGCCGGAATCTTTCGGTTGTTTTCGAGGTGCCTCTGTCTCGGATCGATCTCCCTTGGGAAAAAGCAACGTGGTGGGGAACCGCCTGATCTGTCGCCCCAACGAAATTTACTCCATAAGGTTCTCCGTTGTGGTGGCCACGCCGCAGAATGGACCGGCGCTGATTTCCAGTCAAAAGCCCGCTGAATTGCGGATCAACGGCAAACTCTGGCGTCCGATACAGCATTGATCCATGGTGCTTGATTGCTTCCATATGTGTGGCGGTCAAAGACGTACCCCAGAACGCAGATGACGTTATCGGAGTCGCCTCGCACACAGACAGGAGTCGATGGCTTCTTTGCCTTTGAAGTTTCGCAGTTCCCGCACTGAAGACGGTCGTAGAATCGCCGCAATAAGCTGGCCGCAAAACTTTTACATCGCCGCGATCACGGCCGCCGTCACATCGCTGCAACTCGCCTTGCCCCCCAGATCGCCGGTGAGCACCTTGGCCGTGTTGAGCACCGTGGAACAGCCCTTCTCAATCGCCGCGGCTTCCTGATTCAGGCCGAACGTATAACGCAACATCATGGCGACGGTGAGGATGGTGCCGATCGGATTGGCTTTATTCTGCCCGGCAATATCCGGCGCACTGCCGTGGATCGGCTCATAAAACGGTACGACCGACGGATCATCACCCAGACACGCGGAGGGCACCAGACCGATCGATCCGCAGAGCATGCTGGCCTCATCGCTGAGAATATCGCCGAAGGTGTTTTCCGTGACGATCACATCAAATTCGGTCGGGCGCCGCAGCAACTGCATCGATGCATTATCGACATACATGTGCTCGAGCTGAACATCCGGATAATTGACATCCGCGCGCCGAAAGAACACGCTGCACTCGCCCTTCCGAACTCGTACAACGTTCAGAGAACCGGTTTGTTCGGGAAAGATTGGGTTTCCACTTTCTCACAAAGACATCTCAGGAAA